>NZ_LGSU01001279.1 GCF_002260545.1 Hydrocoleum sp. CS-953
TTTGGTCTCCAAACCGAGCGCCAAAATGAGATGTTAATTTTATCGTAGGGGTTTGGTCTCCAAACCGAGCGCCAAAATGAGATTTGGAAACCAAACCCCTACAGTTTTTTCAGAAATCTTTCTCCCTACTCCCCTACTCCCCTACTCCCCTACTCCCCTACTCCCCTACTCCCTACTCCCTAGAAAAAAAAATGAGTCATATAGTAATTATTGGATGTGGAATAGTTGGAGCGGCGATCGCTTATCAACTTAGCAAAATAGAAGGTTTAAAAATTACAGTTTTAGATAAACAAATGCCAGCTCAAGCATCTACAGGTGCTTCTTTGGGTGTTTTGATGGGAGTTATTAGTCAAAAAGCAAAAGGCAGACCTTGGAAAATGAGGCGAATGAGCGTGGAAACTTATCACAGTTTAATTCCTGAGTTAGAGGCAAAAATAAATCGCCCTATTTCCCATAACCGTCAAGGTATTGTACAGTTATGTTTGCCTGGGGACGATCTAGATAAATGGCAAAGATTAATAGATATTCGAGCAGCAGACGGTTTGCCATTAGAAATGTGGGATGTGCAACGACTGAGCGATCGCTGCCCCCAACTCCAAACATCCGAAGTTACAGCAGCTATTTATTCTCCCCAAGATTTACAAGTTAACCCTGTTGAGTTAACTTTAGCTTTAGTCGAAGCTGCTCAACAAAATGGTGTTAAGTTTCATTTTGGAGTTACTGTTGCGCAATATAAAACTATTTCCCATCCAAAAAATGAATTTAGTTGTCGTCAAGTACACATAAAAAGTTTAGATGAGACAAAAAAAGCTCCTGCTTTAGCAGATGTTGACTGGTTAGTTGTTGCTGCGGGGTTGGGTTCATTACCATGTTTGCAAGGAATAAAAGGAGGTAAACTACAGTCCCTGCAACTGAAGCGCAAATCTAATGTTGATAATAGATTTACCATTGTACCTGTATTAGGTCAAGCCGTACATTTGCAAGTGCCAGCACCTTTAGGAAACCCAGATTTTAAGCCAGTTATAACTGGGGATGACGTGAATATTGTACCAGTGACAGAAAATGAATATTGGGTGGGAGCAACAGTAGAATTTCCCAACGATATCGGTGAGGTGGTTGCTGACTCCAATTTATTAGATACGGTGATGGCGAGAGCAATTAGTTTTTGTCCGGGTTTAGCAGATGCAACTATTCTCAGGAAATGGTCTGGTTTGCGACCTCGCCCAGAAGGTCAAGCTGCTCCTGCAGTTGGTTATTTAGAAGGGTTTAAAAATGTGTTATTGGCAACTGGTCATTATCGGAATGGAGTGTTGTTAGCTCCGGCGACAGCAGAAGCAGTTGAGAAAATGATTGTGAAGTGAAGTCAGAATTTAGAATTCAGAAGTTAAATTATTGCTGTTATCGAAAAATTCTGGTCTAAAGCCTCCTCTTTTAAGGGGATAAAAAAAAGAGCATATTCCGTATTTCAAGCATCCTTATTCCATAGAGGTACTGATAACTGTTAACGGAGTTCCTCCGATCAGAGGCTAACTGTTAACTGATAACTGAAATGACCATGTTTTTCTATTCTTATTTTCCTTCCTTTCATGTAATTATTACAACTATAGTAATCCTAAATAGGTTGTAAGATTTTATTGTAGGGGTTTGGTCTCCAAACCCTAGCCAACATAATAGACATCTCCAGAAAAGAAGGAAGAAGGAATAGGGAACAGGAGAGAATAATTGATAATTTATGGATAATAATTGATTTTATTTGTCATTTTTGGAGTAGTCTAATGGGGTTTGGTTTCCCAACCCCTACAGTTTTTTTCAAATCTCATTCCTGATTGCTACACTAGATTTTCTATTATAATAGATTTGTACTTAATTTAAGTTTTTATAATTAAAGTTTGTAGGGTTTGAGCAATATCTATATCTATACTTCGGGCTAGAGCAATACTACAAACAAAAACTTTTTTATCGCTTATATGATAATATCTTGATCTCGAAAATTATGATTGCTAACCAAAATACAAATAACATTTCTCCTAAAGAATATCTAGCAGGAGAAGAAATAAGTTCCGTCAAACACGAATACATTAACGGACAAGTATGCCCAATGGCAGATGCTAATGATGCCCATGTCACAATTTCCCTCAACCTAGCTTCAGCATTAAGAAATTTTCTGCGAGGCAGTGGTTGTCGCGTCTATATGTCAGACATGAAAGCTCATATAGAAACTGCCAATACATTCTACTATCCCAATGTCATGGTAACTTGTGATGCCAGAGAGATAAAGCATTGACAAACCATAAAAAATATCCTTGTTTAATAGTGGAAGTTTTATCTGACAGCACAGAAGCATTTGATCGGGGTGACAAATTTGCTAACTATCAGCAATTACAAACTCTACAAGAATACGTCTTAATTAACCAAAAACGCCAACGTTTGGAATGCTTCCGTCGTAATGCAGAGGGACTTTGGGTATTACATACCTACACTCAAGGCAGTGAAATTCACCTAGCAAGCATTGACTTTCGTACTAGCATTGATAATTTGTATGAAGATGTCAGTTTTGGGGAAACATAGTTTTAGTAGACCGAAACATATTAAATGGTGCGTTACGACGGATTGTTAAATACCTTTCACCGTCTAAATTTTAGCCGCCTAACGCACCCTACTGGACCGACACAACTAATTTAGTGCATTAGGGAGTAGGGGAGTGGGGGAGTAAGGGAGTAGGGGAGCAAAATTTTTGTTGGGTTTCGGTTCCTCAACCCAACCTACATCTATTGCACCATTTAAGGTGTGTCAGTCCACTACTAGAATTATACAGATGTCTATTCTTTTAAAGCAGATAAAACCTGGTCGTGAATTATCCCATTACTCACAACCACACCCCGGTTATCAACCATTTTCGAGCCATCAGCAAAATTCAAAGGTTTACCATTTAGATCAGTGACGCGCCCTCCTGCTTCCTCAACAACGATCGCTCCAGCAGCATGATCCCAAATATTTTCTCGGTAGTTTGGAGACTTCGGTGAGGGCAAACGCAAATATAAAGCAGCTTTTCCAGATGCCACAATACCATATTTTGCTTGGGAGTCTACCCTAACTGATGGCTCGGTAATACCTGCTGCTTTTGCTACAGCATTCTGACGATCTTGGTCGCCGTGGGAACTTTCCACACTTTCAACAAACCGGAGATTAGCAGTATCATCCGCCTGCACAACCTTAATTGGAGTCAGTTCGCCTCCTGCTATAGGCATCATTGCTGCCCCTTCACCCCGCACTGCTACATATAGCATTCCTGGTTTGTTGTTTTCCACTGGCATCGCCGGGCAAGCTAACACCCCGACCTTCACTTCTCCTCCTTCCACTAATGCTAATGCTACTGCATATTGGTCTTGACGTAAGAACCCTTTTGTGCCATCAATGGGGTCTAACGTCCAATAACGAGGTCCAACTTTACCGTTACCTTGGTTAATCCACTGTACCACCTGTTCTGGGGTAGCATCTGCAATTTGTTCCTTTACATAATTTGTCACTTTTGTCAAGTTTTCTGCCATTTCTGGAGTCTGTAAATCAGTTGCATCTTCTTCTCCCACCACTGGGTCATCCGGAAAAACCTCAGCTAAAACTTTGCAAATCAACGCCTGAGCGCCATAGTCAGCAATAGTTACAGGACTTTTGTCGCCCTTTTCCATTGCGGGGGGTATATTGCCACGCACCTGTTCACAGAGTTTAGCTGCTGCTAGGGCAGATTCTATTGCTATTTGTTTTTCGCGATCGTATGCCATGAGTAATTTTATGTTAGGTACTATTCATAGAATATATTAGATTTGTCAAGTTAAAAATTGTGGGAAGTCCAGTAGGGTGTGTTAGCGTTTGCGCAGCATTCCGTTTGCGAAGCATTCCGCAGGAAAGGAAAGCGTAACGCACAATCTTTTAATCCACTGAGCAAAGCGTAACGCACCATTTCTTAGGGAAGCTTAACCCATCCCACAGATTACTTGATAATTAATTCCTTATGTGATTTTTGAGCTAATATTAATAGTGGTGCGTTACGGCTAGCGCCTAACACACCCTACTGAATTGAGGGTGAATAAGAGTTACGCAGCGAAACAAGAAACCGGGTTTATTACCTTGATTATTTTCAAGTCAGAGTCCAGTAGGGTGTGTTAGCGTTTGCGCAGCATTCCGTTTGCGAAGCATTCCGCAGGAAAGGAAAGCGTAACGCACCATCTTTTATGAATGCTTAACCCGCCATTTTTTAGGGAAGCTTAACCCATCCCACAGATTACTTAATAATTAATTCCTTATGTGATTTTTGAATTATATAGTGGTGCGTTACGGCTAGCGCCTAACGCACCCTACTGGCGCTGAGCGGGGTAAAGTAATATAATGCAACGCACCCCTGCTAACAGATTACCCCTTCGTAAATGTCCACCAAACAATATTAGTATTTTGGTGATTCGCCGAAAACCGGATGGTCAGGCGATTAAGAGTTATCATTAAGACATGGACGGCGCTCCACCGCCCAGATTGCAAGGCTGTTTTGCCTATTAACAGTTGTGCGTAAAATCATAATTATAACATGGTTCAAAAAGAGGGGATATCTATATTGATAACTTTTATCTTGAGTTGGACAATATCTCAAATAAGAATTATGGACTTGGCTGAGATTTCAAGTATTCTAGAAATTCTAGTAACTCTTGGTAGTAGACTGACACACCTTAAATGGTGCAATAAATGTAGGTTGGGTTGAGGAACAAAACCCAACAACAGTCCTTCTCCCGTACGGACGCCCTTATGCAACGTCCCTACCTTACTCCCCCACTCCCCTACTCCCTAATGCACAGTTTTAGCTGTGTCAGTCCAGTAGGTTAAGTATTTAGGCATATATTTCTCATAAATTTCTTCAAGATAATTTTGTTCCCGTAGTCTGCTCCACCCCAAGCGAGCGACCTCTGTATTTTTTTGGGATAAAGCATCTAAAAAACTACAAAGCTGACTCCTGTCAACATGACTAATTTCCAGGAAAAAAATTTGTATTGGGGTTTGTATACTGATTGTTAAATGATTTTTTAAATGATGCTGTACTTTCAGCAATTGTTCTTCTGTAAATTGTTGAAGTGATTGTTTCCCGTAGACTTGCCTTAAATATATTCGCCTATCTTGATTACTCCAATGCAACTTTCTGATATCGTCATTAATTAAAGCAATAATATCGGATTTAGTTATGAGTTGGGGAGTGAGACTGTCTTGTGTTTTTTTAGGTCTATATTTTTCTTTAATCCGAGTTACTTGCTGTTGAAATTTAGCTCCTTTTTGAGGATTTACCATAGATATAAAATTAGCAAATCCTTCAATTGAGGCAATAATATCACCACCTTGAGAATTTCCCCAATGTCGATTTTCTAAACCATCTTTTTCAAGATTATATAGAGTAGCGCGGAAGCGTTTTAAAGTTTCTCTAGAAATATTCATATCACTATTTACAACAATTCCAGTAACTTCTTGTCGCCGAGATTTCCGCATAATTCTAGTTTTATTTTCGTTGATTTCAAAGTCTTGGAATCTGACAATTAATCGCGTGTTTTTCAGAATCTGAGAAATATATTTGAGACTCTCTCCAGAACCAGAAAAAGTTAGGTCATCAGCATAACGAGTATAATTAAAACCATATTTTATAGCCATTTCAGTTAACCTGCTATCTAACTTCCGACAAAGAAGGTTACTAATAGCTGGACTACTGGGAGAACCCTGGGGTAAATGTAAGCATTCAGCCGTCAGCTATTAGCTATCAGCAAAGAAGAAATTAGCCTCTAAAGAGAATTAAAAGTTATGAATAAAGTTAGTCATCAGCTAATCTTAGAATTGCTTGATTCTTTACAAAAGCTCTTTGCCCAGCATTCCGCATTTCGTGCAGAATGCTAATAGGTGAATACTTACGGGTAAATAACGTTCTGTCCAGGATAATAATTGATGTGGTTTTCCTTCCCATTCTATCTCTTTTAATTTTGGTGCAGTACAAATTAAACCAAAGATTATTGATGCTGTTTCTGAGTATCCAAAAGATTTAAAAAGCCCTTTAACTCGTTTATATGAAATAGAAGGAAAAAAGTCTTTTAAGTCAATATTAATAATAACTTCTTTCCCTAAGTGTGGTCGAGCATTCGTAACTATCGAACGTTGAGTACGGAATCCGTGAGCAGCATCGTGTGGTTGGATTTTGGTTAAAATATTATTTAGAATCCAGTTTTGTGCTTTTTTTAATTGAGGAATAGGTGCAGATATGTTTCGTTCTCCACCAGTTTTTTTGGGTATTTTAAAATCAGTATAGTGGTATTTTTTTTGTGAATAAACTAACCAACGTAATCCGGAAATACTAATTCCTATAGCAGCAGCAATCTCTTCATGGGAATTACATAATGGCAAGTTATTCTCCCGTAATCTATCCTCATTAAATTCGGCATTTATTGCACGTTTTTTCTGAAGATAACAAGCACGTTCTAGTTTTCTACAGAGCCATCTTTCGAGTCGTTCTAACTCTTCTCCTGCCCAAGCATATCCATCTAATATATCAGTTTCATATTCCCAAGAGGGAGGAAAATATTCGGGAAATATTTCTGACAATTCATCATAATCACTGTACCAATTCTCATCATAAAAAATCCAATTATCCTGCTGATAATACCAATCATCATCATACTCGATTGGGGGAGATTCGTGTTGATAATCGCAACCAATTAACTCCAGCATTTGTTGAGACATGGCAGTGTATTCTCGGTCTCCCAAAAGTAAGGATGCTTGCTTCAAGTCTTTTCTAGCACCTTGGTCATCTCTTTGCCGTCGCCGAACTAAAGCTCGGTAGTGATATGCTTTAGCATAGTTAGGATTAAAACTGATAATTTGGTTAAAGTATTCAATAGCTTGTTCGTAGTTTTTTTGACCGTAGTATTCAATACCATTTTTAATAATTTCATCTAAGTCCATATCGAAAATTAGAAAATATTTGACTTTTTATTTTAAGACATATATTTTTTTTTATACTGCGGTAATCAATCTATTTTACCAATTATTTCTAACCAGATTAAACAGCTACTATCAGCAATAATTAAATCAGTCATTACTTACCTCTTCCCGCAATTATTCAGCATAATAATTAAAATTAGGGATATTGTATTGTCCTAAAACTTATATAAAATCTCATTTAGAATATCCTGCTAATTTTACTGNCGAAAAGAATAACTTAGCCTCATTTTCAGAAATTCCCTGATGAAGTTCACAAACTAAATTCATAATTACTCCTTTTTTTGTGTTTGTTTCTATATTATAAGGTAAAACAGTCCAGTAGGGTGAGGTACACCCACGCGAGCAAGATGCACGGTTCCCGAAAAATCGCACTAATTATTAATATCTTTCCTTCTTCCTTCTTTCTTCTTCCTTCTTCCTTCTTAACTTAACCATAAAAAATCCATCCATTTGTTCTCTATGAGGCCAAACTTTTATCCATCCTTCTGTACAAGGAGAAACTATAAAATCAATGTTCGGGGCTTCAATTTCCCACTCAGAATTATTAGCTAAAAACTCTTCAATAATTCCCTCATTTTCTAAAGGATAAATTGTGCAAGTCGCATATACTAAAATTCCTCCAGGTTTCACCCATTTAGCAGCAGTTTCTAATAATTCACTCTGAAGTTTTGCTAGTTCTTGAATATTCTCTAAAGTTTGTCTCCACCGCGCATCTGCCCGACGGTGTAAAGTTCCTAAACCAGAACAAGGAACATCTAATAAAACTCTGTCTGCCTTNTCATTTTCTAAAGGATAAATTGTGCAAGTCGCATATACTAAAATTCCTCCAGGTTTCACCCATTTAGCAGCAGTTTCTAATAATTCACTCTGAAGTTTTGCTAGTTCTTGAATATTCTCTAAAGTTTGTCTCCACCGCGCATCTGCCCGACGGTGTAAAGTTCCTAAACCAGAACAAGGAACATCTAATAAAACTCTGTCTGCCTTATTAATAAATTGTGGTAAATTTCGACTATCACCTGTAGAAATAGAAATAGATTTTAACTGCAATCTTTCGGCATTTTGCTCTAATTTTTTCAGTCGAGAAGCAGTTTTATCAATAGCAAAAATTTTACCATTATCTCCCATTAATTCTGCTATATGAGTTGTTTTACCTCCAGGAGCAGCACAGGCATCAATTATTATTTCTCCTGGTTGGGGATTTAATAAATAACTAACTAATTGAGCGCTACTATCTTGAACTGACCACCAACCTTCGTTATAACCTGGTAATTTTTGGATTTTACCGACTGCTCCAGTTAATCTTAATGCTTGGGGAAGTTGGGAAATTCTGCTAACAGAAATACCTGTATTTTTAATTGCTATTTCTACTTCTTCAAGAGAAGTTTTGAGAGGATTAATTCTTAAATCAATACTTGGGGATTTATTGAACCAGGAGCATAATTTTTCTGCTTCGGTTAAACCTAATTTTTCTATCCAATATTCAATTATCCAGTCGGGAAAACTATAGGATATTCCTAATTTTTGTACTGGATTTTCTGGCAGATTTATAGTCAAGTTGCGCCGAATATATTCTCGGAGTAAACCATTAACAAAACCAGCTAATTTAGCAAACTTATTTTGTTTAGCTAACTCAACCGTTGTATCAACTGCTGCCGACTCTGGAATTTGTTCCAAATAAGATAATTGATATAAACCAATATGGAGAATTATCCGTAAATCTGGGTGTTGTTGGTGAGACTTCTTTTTTGCTAATTCGTCGATAATAGCATCAAGCGATCGCTCTCTTCTGACACAACCATAAACTAATTCTGTAACTAATCTGCGGTTAACATCAATTAAGTCATTTTTTCTGAGATATTTATCTAAGGCAAAATCAGCAAAAGCTTGTTTTCGATGTATTTCTTGGAGGATGATAAAAGCTAATTGACGGGGGTTATTATTCATAAAAGGGAATAGGGAATAGGGATTAGGGAGTAGGGAGTAGGCAGAAATAATTGATTTTATTGTTTATTATTGGAGATGTCTAATAGAAATAAAGATAGGTGTACCTCATTAGTCTGAGAAATACTATAACATAATTTGGAGCTATGACTTTAACTTTTTTACCCAAACAATAAACCGGGTTTATTGCCCTAATATTGTTGCTAAAATCATAAATTCTATAAACC
>NZ_LGSU01000128.1 GCF_002260545.1 Hydrocoleum sp. CS-953
CTCCCCTACTCCCCTACTCTCAATTTTAGGATTACTATATAGATTTGATAATTTTATTCAGTATACTTATAAACTTTATAAGTTAACTATACTTGACCTATAAAAATAGTTAGTGATGAGTCAAAAAAAAAATCAATCACTAACTAAGCTGTTAGGCATTTAAACCATTTATGTGTTGTATGCCTAGTTAACAAGAAAACCCTCATTAATTTTTACTTCTGACTTTTGACTTACTAATACGCATTTTAAATGCGTATTAGCTTATTCCAATGTAACTTAGTCAAAGTAACTTTTAGCAATTTCCAACTATTGCTTACTCATCAACTTTCAAATCTTGACACAAAAAACGTTCACATCTAATTTCACCATTTTCTTGAGCTTGATGAATTTCTAATTCTGCTTCAGGAACTCCTTCAAATAAGAAACGTTCTCCCGGAAAAACTGCACGTTCCCAATATTGATTTTCAACATTACTAATTCTAGCAATTTGCATCTTGTGAGTAGTATTCACATAGAAACAGAGAAATTTTTGTTCCTGTTTTTTTGGTAGTCTATCTAGTGCTATAGTCACAATCTTTAAATCCCCTCTAAATTTTTGCTGCCGATTAGCAACCCGACTGAATATTGATATCTTTGAGCGCCAATAAAATTATTATAAACGGATAGGGATCGCTTAAGTATATTTTTAATTACTTTTGTTGAAGAAAATTAATTTAACTTAAGTTGTCCACTCTAAACCTAGTATTTTCCCAGTAAAAATACTCAGAATTTAGCAGTCGATACTGATAGAATTACTAAGTTTGCTAAATAACGTTGATAAAACAGTATTGGAGAACAAAAAACCTTCAGGATCTGTCAATCTCAAATATCCCTCTATCGGAAGTTCTTGGTTATTAGAGAAAGGGGTTGCTACACCTTTTGGATTAAGAAATTCGACCCACCCTAATTTTTGATAGGGTTGTAAATAGATTAATAATTTTTCTACAGTTTCTTGACCAAACTGCTGAGATAATGTTAATAAATTCACCCCTTCTGCCAAGCGGAATCTTAACATCAGTGTTTCTAACAAACAATCCTGATTCGATGTATCAATACCCTGATTTTCTAAACTATGACCTTGAAACGATAACACCCATTGATAATATTCTTTCCGCGTGCGCGGTCTGGTAAATCTTTTCCCTTCTAAATAGCTTGCTGCACCCATACCAAAACCATAATAAGGGCGATTTTCCCAGTAAACTCGATTATGGCTACACTGATAACCCGGCTTGGCATAATTAGATATCTCATAATGTTCATATCCTGAAATTGATATCAACTGCTGTGCCATTCGATACATTTGGGCCGCCGTTTCATCTGTAGGCAAAGGAGCATGACCTGGTTGATAATAACGTCCAAAAGCTGTAACTGGTTCTACTACAAGGTCATAACTGGAGATATGAGTTGGGGAAATAGCTATTCCAGTTTCTAAAGAAGTTTGCCATTGTTCTAAGGTTTGGTGTGGCAGTCCTGAAATTAAATCGATACTAAAATTAACAATTCCCGCTTGATGCAATGTGTCTACTGCTTTGTAAATATCTAAGACATCGTGCGATCGCCCAGAAAGCTGCAATAAATCATCTTGAAATGCTTGTACTCCCAGACTGACTCGATTTACTCCTAGGGATTTGTATCCTTCTATCTGTTCCAAGTCAAAAGTTCCGGGGTCCATTTCTATAGAAATTTCAGCATTGGCCATAATTCCAAATTTTTGTTCTAGGGTATCTAGAATCCGACTTAATTGACCCACTGATAACAGGGAAGGAGTACCACCGCCAAAGAAAATAGTTTCTAAGGGTTGACAAAAAGACTTTGTAATGTTTATTTCCTCACAAATTACCTCCACATATTCTTGAATCGGAGAAAAATTATCACCTTTTTTACCATCACCCACTACAGAGATCGGAAAATCACAGTAATAGCATCGCCGTCGGCAAAAAGGGATATGGACATAAGCCGAACTAGGAATGCAGTATTTTCCGATTGGCCTTTTCACTATTAAACAAAGTTACAAACTATTATTATTTATAAAACTATCTTAAACAATTATGAATTTAATGAGGAGTAGTAGTACGGTAAATCAGAAAAATAATCTTTCTTGAGGGGGTAGAAATATTACTTAAGTAGAAAGTAAAAAAAAGCACTTATAAATTTAATTTTTTCATTTACCTCGACTACACATACTCTAGTAT
>NZ_LGSU01001280.1 GCF_002260545.1 Hydrocoleum sp. CS-953
TGTTAAGACCGATAGATAGTACACAAGTACATAAATATTTCATTATTCATTAATTTCAAACCCGCCCCTACTATTGTATTATTTTAGCTGTCTTTGTTCACTACTGGACTTCATGTACCACCGAATACAGTGTATCTTAAATATATTAGTAATCACATATAGTCAAAATTCCTTTTTCAGAACCTTTAGGTGATACCCATCTATTGCCTCCCAGTGTTGTTTCGGCAATAACCTGACCACTACCAGTAAGTTTTCTGACTAACCTAGGAGCAAATTTGCGAATATTACAATTAATTTCTACAATCATATAGACTTGTTCCATTCCATCATAGTCCATCCCGTCGTATTGCTTTAATATTTCTGCTCCCCACAAATTCTTGCCTAGGTCTTGAATTGTGTTCATGTTTATTGACGTTGTTACTTTGCGGTTATAACCAACGGGATACCAATCTGCCATCCCTTGTGTTATAACAATACTAGCCAAAAGTTCAAGCATAATTAATTCCTAAATAAGTGATTAAACAGGTTTTCCTGAAAACCTGTTGTTAGTTTAACTTACTTTGAAATATTATTTTAATAATCTCTATAGCAGTCCTATTTTATTTGTGTATAAAAACCTTGCTGCTTTTAGGCAACAGGGAATAGGGAACAGGGAACACTTAAGTGACGAGAGTTTCAAGTTTTTTATCTACTTTTTGATTTTTCACGACCTATGGGCGGGTTGCTATAGCAATTCCCAAAAAGCGTGAGGTACAAAATTCGTTAGTTTGAGCGAGTAGGGGAGTAGGGGAGTAGGGGAGTAAGGGAGATAGGGAGTAGTAATTCGGGTTCGGTGGGAATAGAAAATAAGAAAAACAACTGTACCTCAGTAACTTGAGAAACGCTATATNTAAGGGAGATAGGGAGTAGTAATTCGGGTTCGGTGGGAATAGAAAATAAGAAAAACAACTGTACCTCAGTAACTTGAGAAACGCTATATAGTTTTTCTAGACCATTGATTAAATCTGCTCTATTTTAATCTCAATACTTATTAACCCATAGTTTTGATATTGATGTACTTTTCATTTTTGCAAATAGTAATAAAAACCCTGATTTTGGTATTGCAAAATATAACGGTTATCTAATAAATTGACATTACCATAAACTTGCAAATTTTCTTGAAAAATTGGGTCAGACTTTTTTAATTCTATCAGGTCTATACTTACTTCTTTTTCAACTTGCCGTAGTTCCTGTAATGTTTGAGGCAATTGCCAAATTACTTGAGTCGGATAATGAGCGATCGCTAAATAACGATTTTTCTCAGATATAACTACCTGTGGTTGAATTGACAATTTTGAGATGACTTTTTCTAGTCGAAAACTATTAGTGGATAAACGTTTAAACTGTCCTTTTTGGGTTTGTCTGAGTAGTTGAAATGTGACAAAGTTTGAGTAACTTAAACACAGACAAATTACTAATCCAATAGCTACTACTTTTTTGATTTTTAATTGTGGTGTTAATAGCCACAAACCAGTCACAGATAAGATTGCCATTAATGGAGAAAAAACTGCTAATCCTCTAGTTGCATTAATATATTGATAAAGTAATAAAAATGCCAATAAAGCTGGCATAAAACTAATTAAGCTAAAAACAGATAAATTTATATATTTTTCCCATTGTTGTAATTTTTTTTGATGAATTGCTGTAGCCGTACTTGCAACAGTAATACTCCATAGCACTAGCATTGAAATAGTAATTGTTCCATAGACGGGAAACTTTTTAAAATTAATTATGAGAGTGCAATTAAATAGAAAGTTTTCCCAGATAATTCTCAGCATATGAGTCAAATTAGATTGGGATAAAATTCTTGTTGCTGCATAGGGATAGATTTCTTGATTTTGAGAAAGGGGTATTAAAACAGTGATAAACAGGAATGCAAAACCAAATAATAAGCTGAATAAAGTTTTTTTGTAATGTTGATTTTTCTCAATCCATAAGATGGCAATACTAGCAGGAAACAAAGTCAATAAAAATGGTTTAATTAAATATGCTAAAGCTATTGCCAAAGCCAAAAATATTCCTTTTAAAAAACTTTCTTTTTGTAGAAATAAAAGAGCCACAACTACCATAATCACAGCAGCAGCCGATATTTCTGTCATTACTGAATGAGTCAAAACTAAAGTGTAAGGATAAATCAAATAAATCAAACTAGCCCCAAAACCAACCCATTGATTAGCAATGAATATGCCAACTGTAAAAATTAAAAATATCGTCAAAACTAACAGCAAATAATTAACAAAAAATGGTGTAGCTTCATTAATTCCACCAATCAAAAAACCAAAAGCCAAAATTAAAGGATAACCAGGTAGATGAGTATCCTTAGTAGGATAGCCTTTTTGAATAATACTACTAGCCAAATAATGGTTACTATTAAAATCAAAATGACGAACAATATTTTGAGCTACAGTATAGTAAAGCGTTTCATCATTCCAGCGAATTTGTAGAGAGACTGGTCTAGTAATATAGAGAGCGATCGCTGTTATTATAAACAGTAATAGATATGGAAAAAGATTAGTAAATAAATTTCTACGAAAAGTCATTTTTGAAGTTAGGAGAAAGGAAGAAGGAAGAAGAAAGAAGGAAGAAAANATTATAAACAGTAATAGATATGGAAAAAGATTAGTAAATAAATTTCTACGAAAAGTCATTTTTGAAGTTAGGAGAAAGGAAGAAGGAAGAAGAAAGAAGGAAGAAGCTTAAATATAGTAAATATTTCCTCAGCTTTTACACAAATTATACCAACAGACATAATATCAAATGGTAGCAGGCAAGATGCTTACTCCACTTATTAAAATCATACTGCCATTTTTAGGTATAATAATTAATGGATATCAAATAATTATTATATCATGGCAAAAACTAAATCTAAATCTGACTTTCCCCAAAAAATATGTCCTGTCTGTAACCGCCCTTTTACTTGGCGAAAAAAATGGGCAGACTGTTGGGATGAAGTCAAATATTGTTCCGAAAGATGTCGGCGACGTAAGTCAAAAATTGACAAACAAACCGACGCATAATAGCCTTATATCTAGTAGTTAATCACAAAAAAAAATGCAGCCAAAACTTATTATTCACGGTGGTGCTGGTAGTTCCATTGAGGAAAAAGGAGGATTAGATGTTGTTCGCAAATCTCTCCATCGAATAGTGGATGAATTATATAACTTGCTTCTAAATGACACCGCTGCCGTAGATGCAGTCGTGCGTGGTTGCCAACTATTAGAGGATGACCCTCTTTTTAATGCTGGCACCGGTTCAGTGCTACAATCTGATGGCCAAATTCGCATGAGTGCTTCCTTGATGGATGGGATTAATCATCGGTTTAGTGGGGCGATAAATGTCTCCCGGATTAAAAATCCTATTGACTTGGCCAAAGCGCTGCAAGAATCACCCGATCGCGTATTATCAGATATTGGGGCTGCCGAATTTGTGCGGGAATTACAAATGCCAGTTTACAACCCCTTGACAGATAAACGATTAAATGAATGGCTGGAAGACCGTAAACATGATTTTAGTAGAAAAATGGCAAACGTGATTGCAGAATCTCCAGGCACTGGTACTATTGGTGTAGTAGTTTTGGATAAAGAGGGTAGATTAGCTGCGGGTACCTCTACAGGAGGAAAAGGTTTTGAAAAAATTGGTCGGGTGAGTGACTCCGCGATGCCTGCTGGAAATTATGCTACTGGCAGTGCTGCAATAAGTTGTACTGGTATTGGAGAAGATATTATTGATGAGTGTTTAGCAGCAAAAATTGTGATTCGGGTAACAGATGGTTTTTCCATTAAAGCAGCTTTTGAGCGTTCATTTGCTGAAGCTCACGAACATAAAAGGGATTTAGGAGCGATCGGTATTGATGCTAATGGTATTATTGGTTGGGGAAAAACTTGCGATGTAATTTTAGCTGCTTTTCACGATGGGCACAAAATTGGTGATAGTTTGGAAACTGACAAGGGAACATTAGTTTTTACTGCTGAATAATATAGCAGGGAACAGGGAACAGTCTAAATTGTAGCAGTCTTTTCTTGTCGTGTAGTGTTTCGTTTCATTTCAGCGCCAGCCGTTTTGCTTCGCACAACTTCGTTACCGAGACACCTTAAATGGTGCAATAGTAGGGGCGGGTTTTAGCTATAACTTTCATGCTTACTCTAAGATTTATACAAACCCGCCCTAATGCACAAAACTAGATGTGTCAGTCTACTGGAGCGAAACACCTTAAATGGTGCATTAGAAAACGGGGGGATGGGGTGATTACGAAAAAAGCGCTCTGCACAGTTTTAGCTGTGTCATATCAAATCCGCTTAATTCGGTATAAAAAAAATTTTCATCTTCATCTAAGAGCAAATTTTTCTAAATTCTCTTCCCTCCTGACTCCTGACTCCTGACTCCTGACTCCTAGATTAACTATCTAATTACACCGATGCTACCGGATTTGATATCAGTCTACTACTACAAATTTTGCTTTGTAGCGCAGGCAACATACCCGCCCTACAAAAGTATTAGGACTTACGCACTACAATGTGTTTTTGTCATTGCGTTTAGCTGGCGCACAACTCCGTTAACGCTCCGCGACATGTTTGCGGAGCATTCCGTCAGGAAAAAGCGACAGCTTTGCGANGTTTAGCTGGCGCACAACTCCGTTAACGCTCCGCGACATGTTTGCGGAGCATTCCGTCAGGAAAAAGCGACAGCTTTGCGATAGCAACCCACAGGGTTTGCGAAGCAGTCCGGAACGGATAGCAATCTCAAATCCTAGTTTTCCGTACCTCATGCGTAAGTCCTGAGTATTTCAATTTCAATCCAAACCCCTGTTTTTTTAGTATCAGGAATATATTCAATAGTAAGCTTAGGAATACAACTCAAGCGATCGTCCTGAAGTACACCCGCACCATTTAATGTTAAAGCATCAAGACAAGCTCCTGCTAAATTATCTAAATCAGAATTAGTCCGATGTTTTCCACAAAAACTCATGGAAATAGCTGCTTTTTGAATTGGTAAATCTACCTCTAAATTAAGTTCAGAAACTTGACGGTAAATTTCTACTTCTGCTTCGTTTCTCCAGGTACGATAACGAGGTGGTAAATAAGTACCATTAGCAGTAACTCGTGGACGTGCTTTAGGAACTACTTTCCCAGGAATATACAAACGAATTATTGTAGATTTTTCAGATTTTTCAGATTCTTCAGATTCGGGGTGAGAAGTTGTAAAATCCTCAGCATTATCAAACGACGGAATAATTTTGTTAACTTCCGTATCCACATTTTCTAGCAAATTATCTTTTACCTCAGAAGGAACAAATTGCATTTGAGATTTATCTTCCATAATATCTTCTATAGCAGATAAATCAACTTTCCTGTAGGGATCTAATTGTGNAAACGACGGAATAATTTTGTTAACTTCCGTATCCACATTTTCTAGCAAATTATCTTTTACCTCAGAAGGAACAAATTGCATTTGAGATTTATCTTCCATAATATCTTCTATAGCAGATAAATCAACTTTCCTGTAGGGATCTAATTGTGTCCGGAAACTAGGCCAACTTTTAGCTATTTGCAGATAAGTTTCCGCGCAGCTTTCCGAGAAATGGCAATTATTTTGGAGCCAAGATTGCCATTCAGTAGGAGAAAATAAAGCCTGAGTTTCTAGCAATAATTGACCTAAAGAATAAGCATAAGCCATAGCATTTTTCTGGTCAAGTTGGCATTTTTGATGTTTGAAATTAATATCTTCTATTAACTCTTGCCAGTTAATTAATACCATTTATTTATAAAAGTAGTGAATCTAAAAAAGGGAAGAGCGAATAGCATCTTATATCATGTCCGGTTGAATAGTTATAAATAAGAAGGGAGGAGTCAGCAGTCAGGAGGAAAGAGGGGAGAAAGAAAGTATAAATAAGGAGAACATTTTTTTATCACGCTCTTATCCGGACATTATATTATCCAGCCTCTTTTGAGTAAAACAATGAATATTAAAATACTAATATGATGTCTCTTTAAATACCCAGAATAAAAACTTTTGAGAACAGGGAGTAGGGAGTAGGGAGCAGAGGAAAATTTGTTTGCGCAGCATTCCCTCCGAAAAGATACTATTTTGAAAGACAAGAACATTTTTATTATGACTAATTAATGAGACTTGATAGAAAATATAAATAGGACACTAAAGGGTAACTACAAACAAATACTTTATCAAAACCTTGTAGGGACGTTCCATAGAACGTCCCTACTTTGGTCTACCAATAAAATAACTGCTGTAAGTTAAAAATATTAACTGATACCTCATAAAATATTGTAGGGGCAAACAGCCGTTTACCCCTACTTAAATTCATTAATTTTTACAACAATAATTCAGATAAATCTCATAAACTTATCGGCGTCGTCTACCGCCAAAACCACTGGTTCGACGTGAAGGTGATGAAAACCCACCACTACCAAAACTACGACGTTGTTGACGAGGTTTTGCTGTACCTGAACGCTGCAAGTCACTGGCACCAACACCACTACCTGTAGAACGATTTGTATTTTGCTGTTGTTTACGATTTGTGTTACTTCTAGTAGAGTTAGTTACACCAGTAGAACGTAATGTTTGACGATTTTTCACTGCTGCTGGTGGAGCTTGATAACGCTCTTGATATCGGTTAACAGCTTGAGTGNCCTGTAGAACGATTTGTATTTTGCTGTTGTTTACGATTTGTGTTACTTCTAGTAGAGTTAGTTACACCAGTAGAACGTAATGTTTGACGATTTTTCACTGCTGCTGGTGGAGCTTGATAACGCTCTTGATATCGGTTAACAGCTTGAGTGTAGCTACTACCATATCCGCCATACCCAGTCATTATTCCACCTGGTTGATAAACTGGTGGTACATAATATTGAGGGGTAAATAACATACTACTAATTGCTCCACCAACTACTTGACCTGCTATTGCTCCAGCAAAAGGTGTCCAGAAGTTAGACTCCCGACGGACAATAACTGTTTCTTGTCTACCTGTTTGGGGGTTAGTTTGAGTTTCAGTTACATTATGTACATATTCAATTTTAAAGTCGGGTTTAATATGCAAACTAGCTTGATTGCCATTAATATTAGCATAATTGGTTTTGCCTTCCTGAATTTCCTCCTCAGTCAAACTTGCCATTTGCAAATCTGTAGTAGTATAAATTGGCGGTTTACCTGCAGGAGTATTCAGTAACATTAAAGAATATTCGCCGTTGCCGTCGTTATAGGTTGCTTGTTGTACGGGATATTCTCCTTGACTTACTTGGTTAGGGTTCCGGTTGGAGTTTTGGTTAGATGAGATATTAGGATTTGAGTTTTGATATGAGGTGCTATTGGAACTGCCACAGGCGACTGTTGTCCAACACAATGTTAAACACATAAACAAAACGGTTAATTTACGCAGCATATTATAATTTGCTCCTAAAATAACTTTGAGTTAGTTCTACTTATTATTCTACCTTGATTTGGCTTTTAAGGAGATAATATAGCGCTACGGGCAATTCAAAAGCCAGTAGGGGTGATTCGGGAATCACCCCTACAAAAGTAATCTCTAAGTAAGTTATAAGAATTTGTAAATGTCCTAGATATATTTGCGTAGTGCTATACTAGATTTTTCATACCATTTAATATCATGTCCGGTTGAATAGTTATAAATAAAAAGGGAGGAGTCAGGAGTCGTAGGGGCGTTTTCCTGACGGAATGCTCCGCAAACATGTCGCTCCGCGAAACGGCCGTTAGCTTCGCATAACTATCGTTAACGCCCGTACAGGAGGGAAGAGGGAAGAGGGGATCAAAAAAGTATATGCATGAGAAAGTTTTTTGGTCGCGTAAGCGGAACGGAGTTCTATCACGCTCTTATCCGGACATGATATAAGTTCTGAAATAGTTTGATCGCTGCAACGAAATTGCATAACTATTAAATTAGCTGAAATATAATAGTTGAAAAATTCCAGTTATATTTCCATAAATTATGAAAACGGTTCGCTTGGGCCATCCCTTATCCCTATTAATGCCTTTACTCGCAGCTTTGGCAGCAACTCCTACTAAAGCACAACCCATAACCCCAGCTAATGACAATACAGGTACAACTGTAAATCAAAACGGCAACCAATTTGATATCCAAGGTGGTACTCGTAGTGGAGCAAATTTATTCCATAGTTTTGACCAATTTAACCTCAACTCTGGCCAAACTGCTAACTTCCTGACTACCCCAGATACTACCAATATNCGCAGCTTTGGCAGCAACTCCTACTAAAGCACAACCCATAACCCCAGCTAATGACAATACAGGTACAACTGTAAATCAAAACGGCAACCAATTTGATATCCAAGGTGGTACTCGTAGTGGAGCAAATTTATTCCATAGTTTTGACCAATTTAACCTCAACTCTGGCCAAACTGCTAACTTCCTGACTACCCCAGATACTACCAATATTCTGGGTAGAGTCACAGGAGGAAATGCTTCTTATGTTAACGGTCTCATCCAAGTCCTCGGTGGTAACTCCAACCTCTTCCTAATGAACCCCGCAGGCATAATTTTGGGCCAAAACGCCAGCCTTAACATACCCGCCTCATTCAGCGTCACCACCGCTACAGGTATAGGTTTTGACAACAATAATTTTGGGTTTAAAGCGATCGGCACAAATGACTACTCAAAATTAGTCGGAAACCCCAGTGGATATAGGTTTAACCTATCCAACCCAGGTGCTTTAGTTAATGAAGGAAATTTAAGTTTAAACCCTGGAGAAAATCTCACTTTATTGGGAGGGACTGTGATTAATACAGGGCAACTCTCCGCTCCAGGGGGTAATATAACCATTGCAGCAGTAGAAGGTGGTAGTACCCTGAGAATATCACAACCAGGAAATTTATTAAGTTTAGAAGTAGAGACGTTCCATGCAACGTCCCTACAGAATGGGGAAGATGCTAATATTAATGCTTTATCTTTACCAGAACTTTTAACACGAGGCAATATAACTCACGCTTCATCTGTCACTGTTAATGCTGATGGTGATGTGGTATTAACAGATTCAAATACAATAATTGCTGATACTCCAGGTACAACCATAATTTCTGGAAGTGTCAACGTTTCGATTCCCCCTAACCCCCGTTCAACAAAAAGCGCAGCATCCTCTAGCTTCCCCCTTTCTAAGGGGGAGGGGAAGGGGATCGAAAC
>NZ_LGSU01001281.1 GCF_002260545.1 Hydrocoleum sp. CS-953
ATGTCTATTCTATGACTTGGGTTGTCGCGGACCGATGACTCGCTCTTCCTGTAACCGCATTTTATGGAACCGAGTCTCCTCCAAGACTCGCGCGGGAATGCCATGTTTGGGTTGTACCGAACCAGAATTTCCATTCCACGACCTCATGCCGGGAACAGTATTTAAGACACAAACAGTCATGGGAGTTCCTAAAGAATTACCAACGGGAGTTAACCGTAAAGATTATGCTTTGCTGACTATGGTGGCAAAAGATTCAACTCCAGAATGGGCAGAGGAAGATTTCTTTACTGTTTGACATACTCCCGACGTTGCGCTTACGCGACAAAACGGGATTATTCAGCCAGGGTTTCCCAGGCTGCTGTTTTAACAGAGGTGATGTCCTCCCCCTGTGTTTATTGACCTTGATAATAATAAAATACTTCCTGCTTGTCAAGGGGAGCGGAAGGTTTTATTTGTGGAGATATCCGACTGTTGACCAATGCTTTCATCTATCCTTCCTTTGAAAGGCAGTGCTGTTTCATTCTTGGTTAAGACAGAAGGGGAGCAGGGAAGCACGGAGCAGGGGAGAATTTTCGACCCTTTACCCTAGCAAAATTTGTAGCAAAATTTGTAGGGTGCGTTTCCCCTAAGAGCGGACATGAAAAGACGGCTAAAATTTAGACTATGAAAGAGATTCAACAATCCGTCGTAACGCACCATTTTTAGATATGTCAGTGTTACGCTACTGGATGATGGTGCGTTACGCTGGCGCTAAGGCACCCTACTGGACTGTTTCATCTAAAATAGTGCAATAGTAGGGGCGGGTTTCCCCGTTAAATTAACGAGCTTTCACCTGAAGTTAGATAAACCCGCCCCCCAATGATGTAACGCACCATTTTAGATGTGTCAGTGTTACACTACTGGATGATGGTGCGTTACGCTGGCGCTAAGGCATCCTACAGAAATTGAATAACTGATAACTAATAACTGATAACTGAAAAAATGGTTCAAACTAAAGTACAAACATTAGACATTTCTCCCGTGGGGCGCGTTGAAGGCGACTTAGACGTAAGAGTTGACATTCAAGACGGATATGTAACCAACGCTTGGACTCAAGCACAAATGTTCCGAGGTTTTGAAGTCATCCTTAAAGGTAAAGACCCCAAAGCTGGTCTCATTGTCACTCCCAGAATTTGTGGAATTTGCGGTGCTTCTCACCTCACCTGTGCATCCTGGGCGTTAGATACAGCTTGGCAAACAGAAGTACCCCGTAACGCTATCCTTGCTCGTAACCTCGGTCAACTTGTAGAAACTCTCCAAAGTCATCCGCGCTTCTTTTACGGGTTATACGCGATCGACTTAACTAACAAAAAATACCAAAATAGTCCTTTCTATGAAGAAGCTTGTAAGCGTTTCTCAGCATTCACAGGTACTTCCTACGAACCAGGTATTACTGTTGCAGCAAAACCCGTAGAAATATACGCTCTATTCGGCGGTCAATGGCCTCATTCTAGTTTCATGGTTCCCGGTGGCGTAATGTGCGCTCCTACTCTGACCGACGTTACCCGCGCCTGGGCAATGTTAGAATATTTCCGCACTAACTGGTTAGAACCGATATGGTTAGGTTGTTCCATTGACAGGTTTGAACAGATCCAAACTTATGAAGATTTCANCAAAACCCGTAGAAATATACGCTCTATTCGGCGGTCAATGGCCTCATTCTAGTTTCATGGTTCCCGGTGGCGTAATGTGCGCTCCTACTCTGACCGACGTTACCCGCGCCTGGGCAATGTTAGAATATTTCCGCACTAACTGGTTAGAACCGATATGGTTAGGTTGTTCCATTGACAGGTTTGAACAGATCCAAACTTATGAAGATTTCATGGAATGGTTAGATGAAAATCCTAATCATGCTAGTTCAGACCTTGGTTTCTATTGGCGCATGGGTCTGAATATTGGTTTGGATAAAATTGGTGCAGGTGTTGGTAAATATATGAGTTGGGGATATTTGCCTCACGAAGACAAATATCAACGCCCGACTATTGAAGGTCGGAATGCTGCCATGATTATGAAAAGTGGTGTCTACGATAGCACTACAGATATTCATCAATTGATGGAGCATACTTTTACAAGGGAGAATACTTCCCACGCTTGGTATAACGAGGGTGATGGAGATGTACATCCTTTTGACCGTACTACCGTACCCATTGCTAATAACGATATTGACTTTGATGGTGCTTATTCTTGGTCAACTGCCGTATCTCACCAAGACTTAGGTCGGATGGAAGTTGGTGCCTTAGCGCGGGAATTGATAGCAGGTGGCGATCATGGGGAAAGTTGGCAACACAAAGACGGTTTAGTTTTGGATATGTTCAAGAAAATGGGCGGACCGAACGCACATTTGCGCGTGTTTGCCAGAATGCACGAACTAACTAAATTGTACCGTGAAACAGAGCGTTGTTTGCGGGAGTTTAATTTGCGCGATCCTTGGTATATTAAGCCTGAAGAAAAAGATGGTCGCGGTTGGGGTGCTACTAATGCTAGTCGTGGTTCCCTCTGTCATTGGGTGGAAATAGAAGGCGGAAAGATTAAGAATTATCAGGTTATTGCGCCGACTACTTGGAATGTAGGACCCCGTGATGGTGAAGGGGTGCGCGGACCTATTGAGGAAGCGTTAATAGGTATTCCTATTGCTGATGTGAATGACCCCGTGGAAGTAGGTCATGTTGCTCGGTCTTTTGATTCTTGTTTAGTGTGTACTGTTCACGCTCACGATGCGAAGACTGGGGAAGAGTTGGCGCGGTTTAGAACTTCGTAAGTAGCAGTCAGCTTTCAGCAGTCAGCGATAAGTTTACAAGGGACGTTGGATAACAAAAATGCGAGCGTCCCTTGTTTTTTGATAGCAGTGCGTTAGATTTTGGGGCGGGTTTTGATCTGATGCTTAAACTCGTTAATTTAAAGTGGAACCCGCCCCTAGTATTGCATCATTTAAGTTGTGTCAGTCTACTACTAGACTGTATAACGCAATTTTACCATGACAGATGAAACTGGTTTGATTATCTGTTGCTTTATTCTCAGAGTTAGCTTATAATAAATCAAACTATTTATCTATTGACATACTCCCGACGTTGCCCTTACGGGAAAACTCGGGATTCTTCAGTCTGGGAAACCCTGACCGCTGTTTAGACAGAGGTGATGTCCTCCCCCTGTGTTGACATTGATATTAACAAAATGTACCTAGCTTGTCAAGGGCATATGAACAGCTTATGAAGGTATCCGAATCTTGGCCCTGGCTTTCCCATACGACGCTCCCCCACCGGAGAGCGCGGGACTTCCCGCCAGGGAAGTTAATATGACGAACTTAAGCAAAAATGAATCAACCGATTAAAAAAGCTTTTTTAGACACAGAAGACGGGCAAATTTTTTACCGCATTGGAGGAGAAGGAGAACCTCTAGTTTTACTTCACATGACTCCTCGAAGTAGCGACGAATTTAAAGAGTTAATGGCAATTTTAGCCCCTAAATATCGTGTTATTGCTATGGACTTAATGGGGTTAGGAAATTCAGATCAACCTCCTAGAGAATATTCTATTTCAGACTATGCTAAAACTGTTATTTTATTGTTAGATGAATTAGGGATTGAAAAATGTAGTATTTTGGGCAGTTTAACAGGGGGTTATGTTGCTGGAGAAGTAGCCGTATCTTATAGCGATCGCCTGCATAAATTAATCCTTTGTAATGTTCATGGTTTTGATGCAGAAGAAGCTGAAAAACTTGGTAAAGGATATAGAGAAGGATTTACCATAAAAGAAGATGGTTCCCATCTCATGGAAAGATGGTTGGTGCGGATTGATTTTGTTGGAGTTGAATTAAATCACCGTTTTGTTTTAGATGATTTAAAAACTTTTGGTAGACCCATTTATACTCGTTTAGCAGTTAGTAAATATTGTGTTTCTGCTCAAGAAAGGTTTAAACTTATTCAATGTCCGACTTTGGTTTGTACAGGAACTAAAGCATTAGAACCTTTAGAAAAATATGGTTTGGCAAAAGCAGAAAATCAAGGTTGGTTATCTGAAGCAATTCCCCATAGTCAAGCTGTTAAAATTGAGGGGGGAACTATCTGTATGATTAATCAAATGCCTGAAGAAATATCTACAGTTGTTATGGATTTTTTAGATAAAAAATAGAGGAGGATAAATTAAATATTATGAAAATAAAAAGAGCGTTTTTAGATACAGAAGACGGACAAATTTTTTACCGCATTGGAGGAGAAGGAGAACCTCTGGTTTTACTTCACATGACTCCTCGAAGTAGCGATGAATTTAAAGAGTTAATGGCAATTTTAGCCCCTAAATATCGTGTTATTGCTATGGATTTAATGGGGTTAGGAGATTCCGATAAACCTCCTAGAGAATATTCTATTGCAGATTATGCTAAAACTGTTATTTTATTGTTAGATGAATTAGGGATTCAAAAATGTAGTATTTTGGGCAATTTAACAGGGGGTTATATTGCTGGAGAAGTAGCCGTATCTTATAGCGATCGCCTAAATAAATTAATCCTTTGTAATACTCATGGTTTTGATGCAGAAGAAGCTGAAAAAATCGTTCAAAGATATAGTCAAGGATTTACTCTTAAAGAAGACGGTTCCCATCTAATGGAAAGATGGTTGGCGAGGATTAATTATCTAGGAAAAGGAGAATTAAATCACCGTTGTGTTTTAGATGATTTAAAAGCTTTTGGAGGAAGTATCTATCCTGGAGTTGCCCTGGGTAAATATTGTCTCTCTGCTCCAGAAAGATTTAAACTTATTCAATGTCCGACCTTAGTTTGTAATGGTTCTAAAGCCTTAGAACCTATAGACAAATATGGCTTTGTAAAGGCAGAAAATCAAGGTTGGTTATCGGCGGCAATTCCTCATAGTCAAGGAGTTGAAATCTCTGGAGGAACTCTCTGGATGATTAATCAAATGGTAGAAGAAATATCTACAGTTGTTATGGATTTTTTAGATACAAAATAGATGAGTATCAATTAAATATTATGAAAATCAAGAGAGCATTTTTAGATACAGAAGATGGGCAAATACATTATCGAATTGGTGGTGAAGGTGAACCAGTAATTTTGCTGCATCAACAACCAAGAAGTAGTGATGAATATAAAGAATTAATGGGTATTTTAGCTCAAACAAGACAAGTAATTGCTATGGACTTTTTGGGTTTTGGTGATTCTGATAAACCACCAAGAATGTACTCAATTGAAGACTATGCAAAAAATATCATCCAACTTCTAGATAAATTAAAGATCAAAAAAGCAAGTATTTTAGGTAATCATACAGGAGCTTTTGTTGCTGGAGAAGTTGCATCTGCTTATTCTGATCGCCTGAATAAATTGATATTATGTAATTTTCCTAATTTTGGCGAACAAGGAAAGAAAAAACTGTTAGAAATATATTCTAAAGGTTATAAAATTCAGGAAGATGGTTCTCACTTAATAGCCAGATGGTTAGCTCGTTCTAACTATGTAGGTTCTGGTGAATTAAATCACCGTTGGGTATTGGATGATTTAAAATGTTTTGGTCATCCAATGTATGCAGTTTATGCTGTAGCCAATTACTGTTTAAATTTCCAAGAAAGGTTGAGTTTGATTCAATGTCCTACCTTACTTTTATGGGGACTTGAAGATGTCAAACAATTTGAAAATTTAGGTTTAGCAAAGTCAGAAGACAGATTGATAGCTACTCAGTTAATTCCCAATACTGAGGTAGTTGAATTGGAACAAGGTAACATTTGTATGATGAATCAAATGTTTGAAGAAGTCGCTGAAGTAGTGATGAACTTCTTAGATAAATAGAGAGTTAAAAGTTGTCTTTTTTTGTTTATCTATAAGCGGTCTTTATAGGATAAAACAACTCCAGGTTTTGAGAGATCCCTATCAACTCTGACAAAGGCTAAACAACCATCATCAGTAATATGTCTAGGAAGAATATCAAAACTAGGACAATACCAAAAGTGATCTTTTACCAATCGATAATCGTCTAGATCAACGTACCCTGCTAAACAATATCCTTCTTCATTGTAGCATTGAATCATGGGATAATGTCCATCATAATGAGGGAGAATAACGATTAACCACACACCTCCCCCATTATTGTCTTTCCTTAAATACTTCTTTTTAGCAACTTCAAATTGGGTAGTTTCTGTTTTTCCCCAAGGTAAAAGTTTACTATCCAATGCTGGAATAAACTCATTCATTCTAGCATCAGAATTATCTATTTCTGAGGCTTCATATTTAAAGGGAACTGCTCCATTTTCCATCCACAGAATTTCTACAGGTTCATCTCCTAAAACCTTCCACGGACCAACTCTAACCCCAGCAGGAATAAAAGAGTAACCATGTTTATCTAATTGCCATTCTCCTATTTGAATAACTCCACTCAGAACAAAAATTTCTAGATCGGCTGTAAATATTCCTGCGGGAGCTGTAAATTGAGGGGGTAAACTCACCCTTGATGTAGATGCACCACAATTATGCCAAGATAATAATCTTCTTGTTGCAAAAGGGACAGTATCTGGCATTCCCTCAATACGCCAATCTAAAATTTCTGGTACAGTATTAGAGTCAAACAACTGGTATTGACGAGGAATATAGTCTGGAGAAATTGCTGTACTTCTCCCAGATAAATTCATCCGTCCCCTACCATCTCCTCCCCAGTCTTCTTTAAGATTGGCATTTTCTTGATTATCATTCATCATAGTGTATATCCCTAGTCAAAACTTGCATTTTCTAGTTAGACCATAATCCAATCTCTCTAAAATTGCAAGGAAGATTATCAAGGAAATAAAATAGACTAATTTAACTATTATTCTCTTATTCTCTGAACTGAAAAATTAACTATTTTCAACCTATGAAAGTTGTTTTAATTACTGGGGTAACTCGTGGAATAGGGTTAGCTATTTCTCCTATATATAGCAATCCGCGCTTATGTTGCGGGTAATCAAAAAGTAGATCAAAAAACTTATACTTCCGCCTTCTGGAGCTGTTGCCTGTTGCCTAAAAGCGGTAATATTTTTATACACAAATAAAATAGAATTTCTATAATTATTTTTAGATTTAGATGATGTTCAAGAATTTGAAAAATTAGGGTTATCAAAAGTGTAAGATCGTCATTTAGTTTCTCCAGTAATTCCCCATGCTAAAGTGGTATAATTTCCAGAAGGAACAATTTGTATGATGAATCAAATTCCTGAAAAAGTTGCTGAAGCTGTTAAATATTTTCTAATACCAATTTGACAAAATAATGCTATACTTAGCTGAAACTTCAATTATTAAGTAATTAATACAGGTAGAATAACATTTTTGAGAATTATTAGCTTAATCTTGTCTGAATTATTCTTATGTGTACGGACGTTTTGCTAACGCAAAGCTCCGCTAACGCTGTGCGATATGTTTGCGTAGCATTCCGGAACGGAAAACGCATTTTTGCCTGTGTAACGTCCCTACCTCCCCAACTCCCCAACTCAAGAAACTGTAGCAAACATTTATTAAATTGGTATAAGGTGATGATACCCAAAAGTTATCGCAAGCTTGTTATTAAAAACTTTAACTCTGATTTTCGTTCTGCTGTGGAAATTGTAGAAACTGAACTACAAAAACCTCAAACAAACGAAATTCTAATTAAGAATCAATTTGCAGGGATTAATGCCGGATTTGATACTTTATTATCTCAAGACAAAATTCCCTATTTAAATCCAAAAATACCGATAGATATGGGAGTAGAAGTAGTAGGAAATGTGGTAGCTATTGGAGATAATGTCAAACAATTTAAGACCGGAGATAGAGTTTTAACTTTTACTAAAGGGGGAGCATATAGAGAATATCAAACTGTTAGTATAGATGGAGTAATTAAAGTTCCTGAAGTTTCTCCAGAAATTCTCACATTAGTGCCTACAGGAGTTTCCGCTTTAGTAGCTTTAGAACAAGTGGGAGAAATGACCAGTCAAGAAGTAGTTTTAGTAACTGCTGCTGCTGGAGGAACAGGACATATTGCCGTACAATTAGCTAAACTAGCAGGAAATCATGTTATTGGAACTTGTGGTTCTCCAAAAAAGGTCGAATTATTACAACAATTAGGTTGCGATAGAGTTATTAATTATCGTCAGGAAAATGTTAATGAAGTTCTTAAAAAAGAATACCCCCAAGGTATTAATTTAGTATTTGAATGTGTTGGTGGAAAAATGTTTGATACTTGTGTTGATAATTTAGCTATGATGGGGCGTTTAGTTGTTG
Organism: Hydrocoleum sp. CS-953; assembly: GCF_002260545.1. GTDB lineage: Bacteria > Cyanobacteriota > Cyanobacteriia > Cyanobacteriales > Microcoleaceae > Trichodesmium. The sequence continues at coordinate 8,266 of NZ_LGSU01001281.1, forward strand.
TTGGTTTTATCTCCGAATATAGCCATAATTTAGAACAAATTAATCAACCTCGAATTTATCATCAACTCTTTTGGAAAGCTGCCTCAGTTAGAGCATTTCTCATGCCATGTTATCGAGAATATCAAGCAGAAGCTAGCGATCGCCTCTTTAATTTGTTTCAAACTAAGCAACTTAAAGTAGCGATCGAGCCTACAGAATTTAGAGGATTAGATTCTATTGTCGAAGCTGTTGAATATCAACTTAGTGGGAAAAATCAAGGTAAAGTAATTGTCAGATTATAGACTAATCATTAAATAGTGCGGTACACTTAATTTCAACAATTAATCCTGGGGTAGATAAAGAAGTAATTTCTACCGCTCTCTAAGTGGGAAATTATTGAGTAAAATAACAATCTTTTACCTTCATAAATAATGCTAAATGGGGAATAGTAAACGGTTGTTGAGACTCTGAAGATTCCCCTACATTAGTACCAGTAACATGATAAATTACCATTTCTACGAAATTATCAAAAGTAGCTCCAGCAGCCACCAAAACTTTTTTAACATTCTCAAAAGCTTGGATAAATTGTTCTTCTATCTTTTGCGCAACCTGTAAATTTTCATCTCTTCCCACCTGTCCTGAAATATATAACATATTTCCTATTTTAACTCCAGGACAATAGTGATATTTTTCATATATACTTTCCATTCCTTGAGGAATAATTACTTCACGTTTTGGCATTGATAAAGTCCTTTAACTTTTCAGGTCATTAATTATAATCAAGTTTTTGTTTTGAGTCCAGTTTTAGCCCCGGAAATAGTTATCTTCAGGCTAAAACTTAAAAATCTTATCATAAAATGATTACAAAATTGGTTGGCACGCTTACAGTAGTTTCTCCAGTTTTAGCTCTATATATAAGATAATAGTGAAGTGGATTATTAGAAATATGCTCGTATATGGAC
>NZ_LGSU01001282.1 GCF_002260545.1 Hydrocoleum sp. CS-953
CCCACACTTCCCACACTCCCCACCCCCATCATGTATAAAAAAATAAATACCAAATGGGTTCTATATATGATATGTCGGTCTACTACAATCTACCTTCCTATTTACCAAAGTGTGCATTACCTTTGCCTATTATACCATGCCAACCCCATACAGGAGAGTCAAGAAATTTTAACATCTAACAATATTTGTAACTCAGTATTACTACGGCTATATTAGTTTGCTAGATTGGAAGTGTACCACAAGAAAAGTTTCTCAGGAGAGGGAAAATGTGTACGAAAATAACAGGACGAACAAAAACTCTCCTCGCTACTGTTGCTACAACTGTAGTATTACTGTTCTCCGGTGTTAGTTCCGCAGAAGCATTTACTTTATTATACGAAGATCCAAGCGATACTCAGAAGGTAACGGGAATTGAAGATTTGACAATAGATGGAACCCAGTATGATGTTTCTTTTGAGTTTGGTAGTTTTAGTAGTGTGTTTGGTAACACAGGAGACTTGATCGAGCTAGAAGGAAAAACCCCTGAGNAAGATCCAAGCGATACTCAGAAGGTAACGGGAATTGAAGATTTGACAATAGATGGAACCCAGTATGATGTTTCTTTTGAGTTTGGTAGTTTTAGTAGTGTGTTTGGTAACACAGGAGACTTGATCGAGCTAGAAGGAAAAACCCCTGAGTTTTGGGGAAATTACTCTGGAGCTATGAAGGCTGCGCAAGCCATTATAGATGCTTTAGGAGAGGATTCTTATGTATCCACTAGCCTATGGGACGAGTTGTCGGATGAAGTTTGGGTTCCATATCAAATGGACTATTATCCTGATTATTTTAGGTTTTGGGCTGACGATTCAGGAATCCTTGGTTGGGATTATCTTGACAACTTTTGGTCTGACACTTGCTACTGTGCGACTATAGCAACATTTGATGTTGTAGACCCACCGCCTCCTCCGGATGAAAGCGATCGCGTTCCTGAACCAAGCTTAATCCTTGGTTTGATAGGACTGGGCGGTTTAATGCTAGGGGACAAACGAAAGACTAGAGGCTAAATGGAAGTTAATCCAGTAGTGGACTGTTTCAGCTAAAACTGTGCAATAGATTTTTGTTTCTAGGTGTCTTTTTCTCCCCACCCTCCCCACACTCATGATCTAACGCACCATTTAAGATGAAACAATCCAGTAGGGTGGGTTAGACTTCTAGAATTACTTACTGTCAAAAATATTGAACAATCTGTATAACACACAATTTTAGATATGTCAGTCTACTGCTATACTGACACACCTAAAAATTTTAGCAATTAACAATTAACCATTAATAATTACCCCTTTTTAAAAGAAGGGGATTAACAGTTAAGGAAAATTTTTGATTTTATCCTCTAAAAAGGGGAGGCTTTAAACCAAGGTGTTTAATTATTAATTATTAACTATTAATGATTAATTATTTGGTAAGCACTTGTAGAATTAAGTATTAACGCAGCTTATCCCCAGAAGCAACTCAACCAAGCCTTATTGTTGGGTTTCCTACGTCAACCCAACCTACACTTATTACTTCTTATTTCCCAAAGTGTGCATTGACTATTTATTAACATCCTATCTAAAATTTATTACTGAAAAGTAAATAACAAACTAATTCCTACTACTGCCACTAATACTCCAAAAACTGACCTAATACTTATTTTTTCTCCCATTTGAGCAGCAACGGGAATAATAAATATTGGACTGGTAGCTAAAAGAGTTTGGGCGATACCTGCGGGAGCAAATTTGAGAGAAGTTTGTTGTAACCAAATAGCTAAATAAGTACCGCCAAAAGTTGCAATAAAAATCCCTCCTACAAGTTTCATTGACCAGTTAATTTTCCCTAACTCTCCCTGGTTTATCCTCTGTACAAACAACAACAATACAACAATAATTGTGCCTCCAATTAATCTGAATAATGTACTCCATAAAGGAGTAATATCTGAGGAAAGTAAAGCAAAACGGGAAATAATTGCACCACTAGAATTAGCTATTGCTGCTAATATTNAACAACAACAATACAACAATAATTGTGCCTCCAATTAATCTGAATAATGTACTCCATAAAGGAGTAATATCTGAGGAAAGTAAAGCAAAACGGGAAATAATTGCACCACTAGAATTAGCTATTGCTGCTAATATTGCCCAAACTATTCCTTGTTTGATATTAATATTATTAATTCCTGCAGCAGGAGTTCTTTCTGAAATTACCCAAGCTACACCTATTCCTGTAATTAAAATTCCGCACCAAGCACCAAAAGTTAATTGTTCTTCTAGGAAAATTAAACCTAATAAAGCAGTTATTGGAGGAGATAAAGTTGCCATCAGGAGAGTTCTTCTTGCACCCATATTTTTGAGGGCAGAAAAAAATGCAGTATCTCCTAAACCAATACCAATAATACCGCTCATTAGAAATAAATTAATCGTAACTAAGTTTAGTTCTGTCTGAAGTTTACCACTAATAATTAAAGTAATAAAAATCAGAGCGATCGCTATTAAACCTTTGAATAAATTTAATTTTAAGGGAGATATTTTTTGACCAAGTAAACTATAACCAGCGGAAGATATTGCCCATAAAAATGCTGCACTTAAGGCAGCTAGTTCACCTTGAAAATTATTAATCCATTGTTCCATAATTTTTGAGATGAAGGAAGAATGTGGATGGAAGAAGGAAGAAGGAAGGTAGAAGAACGAACAAGTTGTTCATTAATGGATAATTACTTCTGGTTAAAACCGTTACGGAATTGAATATAAGGAAATATTATTTTTTCCCCTTGTAGAGCGACAGCTCGTGGCGCAGCCAAGGGGAGGCTAATCAAGCTGAATAATTAATGATTATTAATTATTCGGTCAACAGTATGTTTTGACTCCTTTATCAGCTATTACATTAGAATATTTTGACTATCAAACAATTTATTTTTGACAGTCTGTTTGTGAGAAAGCGGGAAAAAGGAAGAAATTGTTCAGCAATTAACAATGAACAATTAATAATTAATAATTACCCCTCCTCAATAATTAACAATTAACAATTAACAATTAACAATTAACAATTAATAATTAATGACTATCACGGCGCTTAGGAGCAATATATAAACTATTTACCTAGCACTCGCCCTCGGAATATATTAATTCTTCATTACAAAGGGAGGCTTTAAACCTTAATTGTTGAATGAATAATTAATTATTGACGCTTCTACTCTTAATTATTAATTATTCGGTAAACTGTTCCCTGTTACCTATTCCCTATTCCCTCCTAATATTAAGAATTTCCACTTCCTAGAATATACAAACTTAATAATGTTCCACTATTCCATAAACTATGTAAAAACATAGAAGACAAAAGATTACGAGACCTGGTATAAACTACCCCTAAAATTATTCCCAAAACTGCTAAAGGCAACACTTCAGAAATATTCAAATGAGCCATAGCAAATAAAAAACCACTTGCGACAATTGCTCCCCAAATAGGCATATATTTTGTCAAAGAAGGTAACAAAAATCCGCGAAACATAACCTCCTCAAAAACTGGTGCAGCAATAGAAGCTGTGACAAAAAATAGAGTTAAAGCTAAACCATCTTGCCCGTTTAAAGCAATAGGTAAAATTGGATTACTGCCGCCTTGACCTTGCCATAATTGTTGATTAATTAGAGATATTAAAATTACCATTGGCAAAGCTACAAAATAACCACCTAAACCCCAGAAAAACCAACCACCGCGTAAATCAAATTTAAACCAACCTTCTGGCAAGGGAAAAAATGACTTTAATGATAAATACAATACTAAGAAACCGCCCAGAGAAAACAAAATATAAGTACCAAGAATATACCCCGCTTGTACCCTAACTCCCATCATTGCAGGTTGCACATTTGTGAAACTTTTAAAAATCTCTAATCCTAAAGGAATCATAATTTGTCCGACTAAGAAAAAACCTACGACAAATACTTGTAAAATTGTTTCACCATCCCAACTTACTTCCCAAGGTAAATCGGCATTTTTTAATAATAAAGATTCCTTGCCAGAAATTAACCATTGCACTCCTAAAAATATTAGTAATCCTACTCCGAATACTAATCCCATTCCCGGTACACCAGCAACAATTGCTAACTTTAATACTGATTGTTTTGCTATTTCTTGTTCCTGGTTTTCTAGTTCTACTAAAGCTTCTTGTCTTTCCTGTAATTTGTATAATTCTTTTAAAGCACGATAGCGAAACCATCCATCTAAATTTTGTTGGATTAAAAATTCTGCATTAGGTAAAATTTTGGCTGGTCTACCCCATATTTCTGCTAATACTTTTGCTGTTTCTCCTAAAGATTGATTTGCTGTTTCTGAATCAGTTAAATTTTGCCAACTTTGCCTAGCTTCATTGATTTGATTTTTTTCCACTTGCAAAATGCCAATACTAATATCAAATTCATTGATTAGATTTTTTAACTGATTAATATTATCGTTTAGCTGTTGCTTTTGTGCTGATATCTGCTCTTCTAAAGGCAAAATTTGTAATTTATTTTCTTGTTTTTCCAGTTGTTTTTGAGCCGAATCACGAGCATTTTTGTACTGTATTAATCCAGCTTGATAAGAGTCATTACCAATCAAAGCTTGACTAGCTAGATTAAAATTTGTACTGTCTAAATCTTCAGGCTCCCATTCCGCAGCGTGCAACAATAAATTTGTCTGATACAACTCCAGACGACTTTGAATTTGTGGCTGAGTTACACTACTAATTAAAGAAAAACTAATAAAAGCGATCGCTACAATAGTCAGAATAGTTAAAATTAACTTTTTAATTGTCATTCATATCTCCCTAATTCAATACTATTGAAATTACTGTAGCGTAAAAGTTTTTAGAGTATACAATTACTTTTGACTTTTGTTTTTTTAGGAGCTTAATAAAATGAAAATGTTTGTGGTTTTCCACTTCATCTATTACGGATGGAATGACTTGATCAGGAAAAAGCCACCATTTTTTTTGGTGCTTCACAGGATGAAAATATTTCTGGTATTTTTCTACAGAACAATTCTTGTATCAGAGCGATCGCCTCTGAGTTAGAAAAATAGTTGAATAAATAGTCATGTATATGGGCGAGTAGCACCCAATAAGTTTTATTGTATCAGAATTTTGGTGATGATGCAATCGAAAATCCTTTGAGGCGCCATTTTTTTCAGGAGCTTAATAAAATGAAAATGTTTGTGGTTTTCCACTTCATCTNAATAAATAGTCATGTATATGGGCGAGTAGCACCCAATAAGTTTTATTGTATCAGAATTTTGGTGATGATGCAATCGAAAATCCTTTGAGGCGCCATTTTTTTCAGGAGCTTAATAAAATGAAAATGTTTGTGGTTTTCCACTTCATCTGGTACGGATGGAATGACTTGATCAGGAAAAAGCCACCATTTTTTTTGGTGCTTCACAGGATGAAAATATTTCTGGTATTTTTCCACAGAACAATTCCTGTATCAGAGCGATCGCCTCTGAGTCAGAAAAAATAGTTGAACAAATAGTCATGTATATGGGCGAGTAGTACCCAATAAATTTTATTCTATCAGAATTTTGGTGATAATGCAATCGAAAATCCTTTGAGGCGCCATTTTTTTCAGGAGCTTAATAAAATGAAAATGTTTGTGGTTTTCCACTTCATCTATTACGGATGGAATAAAATGACTTGATGAGGAAAAAACTATCTTCCTTCTTCCTTACTTCCTTCAGCNATGCAATCGAAAATCCTTTGAGGCGCCATTTTTTTCAGGAGCTTAATAAAATGAAAATGTTTGTGGTTTTCCACTTCATCTATTACGGATGGAATAAAATGACTTGATGAGGAAAAAACTATCTTCCTTCTTCCTTACTTCCTTCAGCTATAAGATCAAAAACAGTGTAAAATGCAGTCTATTCCACAGTTTCCAACCAACCCAATAATCGAAATTATCAATGAGTACCCGTGTTATCCTTGTGCGTCATGGCCAAAGCACCTATAATATAGAACGTCGAATTCAAGGTCGCCTTGATAAGTCAGTTCTCACAGAGACAGGCCAAAATACTGCTCGTCAGGTAGGTGAAGCTCTTCAAAACCTAAAATTTGATGCTATCTATAGCAGTCCTCTACAAAGAGCTAAACAAACTGCTGAAATTATTTGCTCCTGTTTAGACTCTCCTCCTCCAATCGAAATCAAAGAAAACTTAAGAGAAATTGATTTACCTTTGTGGGCAGGAATGTTGCGTGAAGAGGTAATTGATAAATATCCAGAAGATTATAGTTTATGGAAAAACCGTCCCCACGAACTCTGTATGGAGGTCTCAACACCAGAAGGTCAAATCAAGCATTTTCCTGTATTATCTCTGTTTGACCAAGCTCATCAGTTTTGGCCAGAGATTTTGACCAACAATGTTCATAAAACTGTTCTGGTTGTTGCCCATAATGGCATTAATCGCTGCCTCATTTCTACAGCTTTGGGAATACAACCATCTTATTACCACTCAATTCAACAATCTAACTGTGGCATTAATATACTTAATTTTACTCCTCCTTATCCCTCTTTTTCTGGAGAATATGAACCAAGAGGATCTGTACAGTTAGAATCAATGAATCTCACTACTCAGATTGGTGAAAAGTTTCCTAAACCTAGGGATAAACATCAAGGTCCCCGGTTGTTACTGGTGCGCCACGGTGAGACTGACTGGAACCGAGATGGTAAATTTCAGGGACAAATTGATGTACCACTTAATGATAATGGTCGGGTGCAAGCTGGCCAAGCTGCCGAGTTTCTCAAGGATGTACATCTAGATTTTGCTGTAAGTAGTTCGATGTTACGTCCTAAAGAAACGGCGGAGATTATTTTGCAGCATCACCCAGATGTAGAGTTAAAGTTATATGATGGTTTATGGGAAATTAGCCACGGTCTCTGGGAAGGAAAATTTGAGTCAGAAATTGAAGACGGTTTTCCTGGGTTATTGAAGCAGTGGAAAGAATTTCCAGAAACGGTACAAATGCCAGAGGGGGAAAATTTACAGCAAGTTTGGGAAAGAGCGCTGGTTACTTGGAAAGAGATTGTTCGGTCGGTTTCTGGTGTTGGTATTGTAGTTGCCCATGATGCTATTAATAAGGCTATTCTTTCTCAATTATTTGGTTTGGAACCCCAACATTTCTGGAATTTTAAGCAGGGTAACGGGGCGGTTAGTGTCATTGATTATCCTCAAGGCCCAGATGGACCTCCCGTATTGGAGGTAATGAACATTACTTCTCATTTGTCCGGGGGTATTCTTGACAAAACTGCGGCAGGGGCGTTGTAATTTCAGTTATCAGTTATCAGTTATCAGTTATCAGTTATCAGTATCTCCTAGCTATTGGATCGGGATTGAAATACTGAAGCTTATTTTTTTCATCCTCTTGAAAAGGAGGAGGCTTGAGACCTTATTTCTTGGTCAGACAAGAAACGGGGTTTATTTCCACAAGGAATATTCTACAGGACTTATACGGGCGAATCCAGAAACCTAGTATATCCTAGATGTTTATTGTTAAAAACAATAATTTATCCTAGAAACCGGGTTTCTTTACATAAGTCCTAATTCTATTGTAAGTATTCAGCTATTAGCGGTCAGCTCTCAGCTTTTTAATAAATAATGTAGTTCGAGAGAATATTAAGGTTAACTGATAGACTTTTACTCATACTTTTAATTCTATAAAATCTCTAAATAGCTTTTTCCTGCTTTATATCATGTCCGGTTGAACAGTTATAAATAAACTACTCAGTCCTCAGTCCTCAGAATTCAGAATTCAGGAGGGAAGAAAGAAGAAAAGAAGGAGAAAGTTGTTTATCACGCTCTTATCCGGACATGATATTACAAGGTAATGAAGCTGATAGCTTTTAGGGTTTGCGGAGCATTCCGCAGTAAAAGAGGCTAGCTCACGGCTGAATCCTTACATTCTATTTATTACTTATTACTTATTACTATAGATGATTAATCTTAGACAGCAGAAATGTTTTTGCAGCGGTTCCCTTTTCCCTGCTGTAATAAACATCTTCAAATAATAAAAAATAAAATCAAATGAAATGAGCAGAAATATTCGCCTTTTCCCTTCTTATTCTCAAAGAGAAAATCAGACTACAAATCATTGTCTGCTGATTCTCAAAATGCTTTATGAAGAAAATCCCAAATTTTTATCAGAAGTTTTGAGCAAATTATTAGGTGAAGGTTTATCTGGAATAGTAGGAGTGAAATTCACTCAACAAGCAGGAAAAAAACAAAGCATTCCTGATGGGGAAATTACTCAAGAACCTTTTTATATTTTGCTCGAAACAAAGAGAGGAAGTAGTTTGGATGAAGAACAATTATTACGTCATCTAGAAAGTCTTAAGCAAAAGCAAGGTAGAAAAATTCTTATTGCTCTTGCTAACTATGAACAAGATGAACCTAAAGCTCCGGCTTTTTCTAATGTTAAAAAGACTGCTGAAGCAGATAAAATTTTATTTTTACCAATTAGTTTTGAAGATTTTTTAGAGTCAATCAAACTGAGTAATTTACCCAAAAATCTCGCCGATGCGATTAATGATTTAGAAGAGTATTTTAATGAAGAAGATTTGCTACCTTCTTGGAAATATCGTCTAGATGTTGTTAATTGTGCTGGAACTTATGATGATGTAATTAAACATAAGATATATGTTTGTACAGCCAAAGGTGGTTCGTATAGTCATCGTCGTAGTCTTTATTTAGGAGTATATCGAAATAAACAAGTAGACTGGGTTGCCAAGATTGAAGCAGTTGTGGATATTGAGTCAGAAGAAGAATTTTCTATTAAGTGGAAAAATATTAATAAATCTGATGAAGAATTAGCTGAAATTGCTAGAATTCGTCGTAGTTATTTAGATGATTCACAGTATCCAGCACGAGTATTTTTACTAACTGATTTACATCCAACTGATTTTTTGTAAAACTACCCCTGGAGGTATGCAAAGTAGTAAACAATACTTTGATATTCGTAAATTTGATATTGGTGACGTGAAAGACGCTAAAGATTTAGCCCAAAAATTACAAGGTAAAACTTGGGAAGAATATAAATAAAAATATACAGAAAAATAAGGAGTAGAAAGTAGGGGTAAATAATGGATAATGGATAATTGATAATTGATAATTGATAATTGATAATTGATAATTGATAATGGATAATGGATAATTGATAATTGATAATGGATAATTGATAATGGATAATTGATAAT
>NZ_LGSU01001283.1 GCF_002260545.1 Hydrocoleum sp. CS-953
CAGCATAAATAATAAAATCACTAACTAAATATATCTGTTTTCATTTTATTTTTTTTGTAATCTAAGTTATTTCCCAACAACTCTATTGTAGCCGAGAAAGTTTAGCTTCAGACTTACGATATGACTTTACACTTTCAAAAACTTTCCCATCACTTAAAGTAGCTAAGGTTTTTACACCTAAATCTACACCTACTACATCAGTTGTTTTGGGTGTAGTTATGGCCTGAAATTCATAGCTACAGCTAAGATACCAATCACCAGCTTGTCTACTAATAGTTATTTTTTGAGTAGTCGCTTCAATGGGTTCGTAAGTTTTGACAATACCAATAAAAGGTAACTTGTGACTCCATCCGTTTAATTCTATTGGCTTTCCACAATTATCTATTGTGAATGAATCAGACTTACCTTTCTTCTTAAATCTTGGGTATTTACCTAGACCTTGAAAAAACCTTTTAAATGCTTCACCCAAGTTCATAAAAGCATATTGATAAACTTTAGATGATAAGTTTTTCATCCAGGGGTAGAGAGGCTTGGTGTGATTAGTAAAAACCTCTCTGAGTTTACGAGGGTTGGGCTTGTAACCATCTATGTAAGCAGCATTCCATAAACTTAAACCCCAGTTGTAGCACCATCTACTATAACCTGCGTGTTGTGCCATCAGAGTTTTTTGTTGATTATTTAATTTGAGCTTGGTTCTGATGGATTTCATGTATGGGTATTGCCAGTACAATGGTATGCTTTTTAACGTATTATATCGTTATTCTTGGATTAAGTCAATGCTCCCACTGTAAGCAGCATTCCATAAACTTAAACCCCAGTTGTAGCACCATCTACTATAACCTGCGTGTTGTGCCATCAGAGTTTTTTGTTGATTATTTAATTTGAGCTTGGTTCTGATGGATTTCATGTATGGGTATTGCCAGTACAATGGTATGCTTTTTAACGTATTATATCGTTATTCTTGGATTAAGTCAATGCTCCCACTGCTGAAAATTAACAGCTTGACCACATTGCTGTTGATTTTCATCTAGAAGATTCCAGATAATAGCATTTGAAATCCAAAACCGTTTACCTTTGCTGGAAATACGAATTCCCCGATAACCACTAATATACCCTTGAGTTTCTACCTGAGTCAGTAATAGCTGGCGATCTTCGCGCTCTGAAAGTTCTGCTGTCTGACGAGAAGGGGTATTAGTGAACTGCTCCCAACTCATTTCCCATAGATCCAAGGCTTGCTGATTACCATAATTTAAGATAGGGTTTTCTTCCATACCGTGAGAAGCAACAACAAATGGAGCTTCCCACAATGCTTGAGCTATTGTTTCCGGTGTTCCATCTATATACCAGTAGAGATTTACCAGTCCAATATTTATAGCTCAATAACAACCTTTGAGTATGGTGAATTATAGTTTCTTGTTTCCAGGGATATAAGATATTTTCAGTCATTGATGATTTTTCAACAGTTAATTATCAAGAATTCTATCTTGACTTTTTACCTTTGAAAAGGGAGGGATGTTTCATTTTATCTCATCAATCATATTTTGAAAAAAGCAAAGGGAGATTTGAACATCAAACTAAGCTATATTTCAGTATTAAAAATTGATCCGTTTTTTTAGATGTTAATTTTGCTGGTATTATCTTGCCAAATTTACTCTCTATAAATCTTTCATTTTATCTCATCAATCATATTTTGAAAAAAGCAAAGGGAGATTTGAACATCAAACTAAGCTATATTTCAGTATTAAAAATTGATCCGTTTTTTTAGATGTTAATTTTGCTGGTATTATCTTGCCAAATTTACTCTCTATAAATCACTCAAAAAAATGGTTAAGAACAACAAAATTTCAATCAGAACAAGAAAAAAATAATTTATTTGACATTTAATTATGCTTGGTTACTTAATCATCCCTACATCTGCGTTAAAATTCCTCTCGTGTCTTTCTGATTATCCTTGTCTTTTTCTATCAAAAATAAAATGAATAGTTTAGATAAAAAATTTAAAACATTAGTAGACTTATTAAAAAACAGAGCTATCCAAAACCCCGAACAAATAGGTTATAGCTTCTTAATAGATGGAGAAACAGACACAATTAGCCTTACCTATCAACAACTAGAACAACGTTCACGGGCGATCGCTGCCTATCTCCAATCAGTATGTCCACCAGGAGAAGTTGCCCTACTCCTCTATCAACCGGGACTAGAATATATTACTGCTTTTTTTGGATGTCTCTATGCAGGGGTTATAGCAGTTCCCGCTTATCCTCCTAGACCAAATCGTTCCCTAGAGCGCATCCAAACAATTATTAGAGATAGCAAGGCCAAAATAGCTTTAACAACTCATTCTATCGTTTTGAGCCTAGAACGTCGCGCCTCAGAAACCCCAGAATTAGATAGTTTAGGTTGGTTAGCCACTGACCATATTCCTGACAATTTTGCCGAGAAATGGCAAGAACCCAATATTAATGAGGATACCACCGCCTTCCTGCAATATACCTCTGGTTCCACGGCCACACCAAAAGGCGTAATGATTACTCATCAGAATCTTTTACATAATTCTGGTCTGATTCATCAATGTTTTGGACATTCTGCCCAAAGTAAAGGAATAATCTGGCTACCTCCCTATCACGATATGGGTTTAATTGGTGGAATATTACAACCTTTATATGGAGGCTTTCCTGTGATGCTCATGTCTCCCTTAATGTTCCTCCAAAGTCCGGTGCGCTGGTTACAAGCTATTTCTCGATACCGAGGCACTACCAGTGGTGGGCCAAATTTTGCTTATGATTTGTGTGTCCGTAAAATTAAACCGGAACAGATACAAACTTTAGATTTAAGTAGTTGGGAAGTAGCTTTTAATGGTGCCGAACCTATTAGTGCTGAAGTTTTAGAAAGGTTTACTAATACCTTTTCTGTTTGTGGTTTTCGCCGGGAAGCTTTTTATCCTTGCTATGGCATGGCGGAGGCCACTCTAATTATTTCTGGGGGTAATAAACTTTCTCCACCAGTGGAAACTACTATTGCGACTAGCGCATTAGAGAAAAACCAGATCGTCTTAGTTTCTGAAATAGAAGGAACAAAAAGATTAGTAGGTTGTGGGCAAACTTTGCCAGAGCAACAGATTAAAATTGTTCATCCAGAAAAATTAACTCTTTGTGCTGAGGGAGAAGTAGGAGAAATTTGGGTATCTGGACCAAGTATTGCTCAGGGTTATTGGCACAAACCAGAAGAAACAAAGCAGACTTTTGCAGCTTATTTAGCTGAAGCACCCCAAGAGCCATTTATGAGAACTGGAGATTTAGGCTTTCTCAAGGCAGGGGAACTATTTGTGACAGGTCGTCTCAAGGATGTGATTATTATAAATGGTCGGAATCATTATCCTCAAGATATTGAATGGACAGTCGAACAAAGTCATCCTTTAATTCGACCAGGTTGTATTGCTAGCTTTTCTGTAGAAGTGGCAGGAGAAGAACGTTTAGTAATAGTAGCTGAGGTAGAACGTAATTTTCGTCAACTCCTTCGTGGAAGTCAAAAGTTACAAGTCACAACTCAAAATTATGACCATACTAATAAATCTGTTAGCTCAATAGGGGTTGATTTTTTTAGTCAGCGTAATGGCAAGTGTGGGACAGAAAATTTTGATAATTCTCAGGACTTAATTAAATCTATCCAACGGTCTGTGTCAAGAAATCACGATTTACAAATTTATCAGATATTGTTGCTCAAACCAGGAGCTATTCCCAAAACTTCTAGTGGAAAGGTTCAGCGTTATGCTTGTCGCGAAGGCTTTTTGACTGGAACTCTACAGATATTTGAATAAGGAAGAAGGAAGAAGTTAGAGGGAAGAAGGAAGAAGGTAAACAGTTTTATTACAGTCCAGTAGGGTGCGTATTTACGGCTTAAATTTAGACTATGAAATGGACTCAGCTATCTGTCGTAACGCACCATTGCATCAGTGTAAGTCCAGTAGTGAACTACACAGCTAATTTATTGCAAAAACGGTGCGTTACGGCGCAACGTAATATCTGATAGTTCAACCGTAGTTTGTAATCAGCGCCTAACGCACCCTACTGGAGTGGAGTGAACTATAAAGTTTTATTGGGTAGAACGAAGTGAAACCCAACCTACTGGACTTCTTCCTTCTCCCTTCTTTCTTCTTTCTTCTTCCTTCTTCCTTTCTACTTTGTATAAGATCGTGGCACAATAACCATCATGCCTTCCCCAGTGTTTTTTGGGAAGGTCAATCAGTTGAAATAGTTAGCTATTTCAGGTAATTGTCACAAGTTAAAAGTTGCCCCCAATGAATCAGAAGCCAAATTTCTGATTTTCCAGAGGGACATTTTTCCCCAATTATGTGCTATTGCATATAAGCTACTAGAAAAAACTGAGTGACAAGCAATTTTAATGTGGTGCAGGAGTGAACAATGAAACTGTTGAACCAGCTTATGAATGAGCAAGACAGCCAACATCTGTCTTTAGTGAAAAATGATCCAGACCCTGCCTTGCAAGTCCCAAAATCATCTCCAGTCAGAGATAATATTAAATCCTGGTTAGTCTCCCAATTAGCTGAACGGCTAGAAGTTGACACCAGTGAAATAGATATTGAGCGGGATTTTACTGATTATGGTCTTAACTCAATTGAAGTGGTCAATCTCTCTGGAGAACTAGAAAATCTTCTGGGTCGGCGACTACCTCCTACCCTTTTGTTAGATTATCCCACAATTGAGTCCTTGGCTGAATATTTAGTAGAGGATACCTCCGAGGATACGAGGCCAAGTATTCACAAAAAATTAGAAGATGAGGTTGAGGTCTCAACTTCTCATCCAACTACGGAAACTGAAGAAATTCCTTTAGAGTATTATAACTTTGACCTCTATCCAGAATATCTACAACTGCAAAATAAATTAGCAGATATTAATTCTACTGGTATTGGTAATCCTTTCTTTATACCTCAAGAACGAATTAATAATAATACTACAGTTATTGGTGGTAGGGAACTGGTGAATTATGCTACCTATAATTATTTAGGTATGTGTGGAGATCCTGTCGTATCTAATGCTGCAAAAGAAGCTATTAATCATTATGGAACTTCCGTTTCTGCTAGTAGGTTACTATCAGGAGAAAAGCCATTACATCAGGAATTAGAAAGAGAAATTGCTGATTTTATTGGCGTTGAAGATAGTATTCTTTATGTTGGTGGTCATGCGACTAATGTAACTACTATTAGTCATTTGTTCGGACAAAATGATTTAATTCTCCATGACTCTTTAAGTCACAATAGTATTTTCCAAGGTTGTTTATTATCAGGAGCAACTATTATTGCTTTCCCTCACAATGACTGGGAAGCTTTAGATAAGTTACTGCGCGATCGCCGTCATCGTTATAAGCGGGTACTTATTGCTATAGAAGGTGTATATAGTACAGATGGTGATATTCCAGATTTACCAAAATTTATTGAGATTAAAAAACATTACAAAACTTTTTTAATGGTAGATGAAGCTCACTCCATTGGTACTATTGGCAAACATGGTCGTGGTATTAGTGAGTATTTTGGGATTAACCCTAATAATGTTGATTTATGGATGGGTACTCTGAGTAAGTCTTTTGCTAGTTGCGGTGGTTACATTGCTGGTAGTAAAGCATTAGTAGAATATCTTAAATATACTTCTCCAGGATTTGTTTATAGTGTAGGTATTTCTCCTCCAGATACAGCGTCAGTATTAGCTGCTATTCGGTTATTAAGGAGGGAACCGGAAAGAGTGGCACGACTACAAGAAATGTCTCGACTATTTTTGGAGTGCGCTCGCGAACGAGGGTTAAATACTGGAATGAGTAAAGATTCTCCGGTTATACCTATTATTGTAGGTGAATCTATTAAGTCGGTAATGTTATCCCAAAATTTATTTAAGCGAGGGATTAATGTACCATTTATGTTTTACCCATCTGTACCACACAATGCAGCCAGACTACGCTTTTTTATCACTTGTAATCATACAGAGGAGCAAATTCGCTTCACTATAGATGCTCTAGCAGAAGAGCTTAGTTTAATGGGTGTTTAAGAGCTAGTAAAACACAAGTAGAGACGTTCGCATTTTTGTTATGCAACGTCCCTACGATATTCTGTTGTACGATTTCCACTTTGTTCTGCATTTTGGGATTTGGTTTGGAGACCAAACCCCTACGTTAACAAAGTCAGAAGTCAGAAGCGAGTGTGTAATAATGATAATACCACAACCATTATAATCTACTACTACCTATATCTCTATTTCCCTATGTCCCCACCCTTCCCACACTCCTCACACTCCCCACACTTCCTACTCCCTCTCTCCCTGACATATCCATGCTCCCCAAAAATAAGGATGAGCTAATGGTTTACTGTCAATTTCCAGATTATTTCCTAACTTTAATTCTGCTAAAATATCACGACTTAATTTACTTTTTTGTAATTCTCCAACAGTAACATTAATAAGGATTTACAGTTTATATTGAGGATGACAATTCGTTCAAAGCTTATAGTAAAAAATTCCCGATATGTGTTTCTGGTAAACCCGATATTATTGCCACAAAAGATAATTGGGGTGTTGTTGAGGATATTAAAACAGGTAGGCGCAAAAATTCTCACAAAATGCAAGTTTTACTCTATATGTTTTTACTGCCCTTAGCATCAGAAACTCAAGAACTTTGTCATCAACAAATACCCCACGGACGTATTGTTGATCCAGATAATATTTGGGAAATTCCTACATGGGAAGTTAATCAAAAATTTAAACAGCATCTCCAAGAATTACTTGCGATAATTTGTAGCACTAAAATGCCTAAACTAACTCCTAGTATTTGGGAATGTCGTTACTGCAAAGTTCCTGATAATCATTGTCCTGTTAAAACTAAAAATGATGATAATTTTGCAGCATAATTAATTTGGGTAGTAGGAATTTTTTGTAATTATCTGAAGACTGCTATTAATATCTCCATTAATCACTCTAACCCTATCTGACTCAACCAATTTGCTGCAGCTAACCCAGAAGCAAAAGCACCCTCAATATTATTTCCACCACACCAGTCACCAGCACCTACTAATGGCAATGGCATTTCTGTAGTCAAACAAGAAACATTCAAAGCTTGACGACAGAAAGCATAACGCCATCGGTGAACTTGCAACCATTCTGGGTTACTTAACCACGGTAACAACTGTTGTGCTGTATATTCTAATAATTCTTTCCCGACTGGTTGTAAGTCCGGGGTATCAAGATGGGTAGTAGCAAACTTGGCGCTACTTTGAATCACAAATACAGGTTGAGTCGGATGGGATCTTTTGCTACTATCAACACCTACCCAGTCAAGATAGTCATCATTCGGGAAAGCGATCGCCCGCCATTCTGGTAAATTTCCCTGTAATTCTGGAGAATATCCTGCCATCACAGTAATACAAGGATCGTATTCTACAAAACGCAGATGCTCAAGAAATTCTGGCTGTATTTCGGCAACAGGTTGTTCCAAAATCATTAAAGCTTGCGGTGCAGGAATAGCTAGAACTACAGCTTTTGCTATCACTTCTGTTGGTTTTTCGGTAGCAGCATCATTAGTAATTTCCAGAGTCAAACACCAAGACTTATGCGCACCAGACAAGAAACTGGGTTTATTCTCCTGGTAGTTGTTGTTTAAACCAAGTTTCATTGATAAACCCGGTTTCTCCGTAATTCCTAAACAATTTTTTTCGGCTATTGGTTGCATAGTTTGTACTCGCCGACTAAACCAAATGTCTAAACCTTGGGCAAGAAATTTGCCGACAGAGTTCATTCCCTGGGGCGCAATATAACAATTTTTAGGAATAGGGAGTAGTAGTCCCTGGGGTTGAGTTAGTTCATAAATTTTATCTGTCCAAAGTTGAAGAATTGGCTCGGTATCGGGGTTATTTTTTTGACTTTTGAGATTATTAATTAATTGTTGCAAAAATTTACCTGTCGGTTCCAGGTAACGTACTCCATGATCGGCGCGACTTCCTGAGACTCGGCGAGTTGCCATGCGACCCCCGACTCCCCTAGATTTTTCCAGCACCACCACCGAATAACCAGCTTTCTGTAATTCTTGAGCGCAGACTAAACCAGCCATACCTGCACCAATGACGGCAATATCAAATTTTTGCGAGTTGTTCATAATTTTTAATATTAGAATAAATATCTTATGTTATAATGATAAGTTGGTTAAGGTTAATTTGGTTGTTAGCCTAGTAAAACTCAATTGAAGTATAATCATAGTGCTTTGTGGGCGTGGAGGAAATAAGAAGTTGGATGAATTAAGAGCAGCACTGGAATTAGCAACAGAAGAGGAGTTACAACAATTAACAGGACTTTTGTTTGGGCGCGGGATCAATCCTTTGGATTATTTCCAGACTCCTCTACCAATAGATGTACAAAGTCGCGATCGCGATGCTTGGTTAGATGCCCTAGACCAGAGATTTCGTTATCTGGCAGCAGATGGTATGACGGTATTACGGGGACATACCCAGAAAGTAAGTTATCGGCAAGCTTTAATTAAGGTCTGTAGTTATCTCAAGATTTCCTATTCTCAAGAACTTTCAACCACAGATTTAGAAGCAGAGGTGTTTCTCCATGTTTTAGGTCGAACCTGGAAACGTTTGCCTCGATCCCAACAAGATGTCTTAGCCCAAAATATACAAAATTCCCTGGCTGAATGTAACTTTCCTCAGCCCCTACCAATATCAATACAAAAAAATCCATTAAGTTTATTATTTAAAGGTAGTACCGCTTTTGCTGTGAGTTCGGTATTAAAACCAATATTACTAAAACAGTTAGCTCGTCAATTTGCGATTCATTTTGCTAAATATGAAGTGGCAAAAGCAGCATTAGTAAAAGGCGGAGCAACAGCAGCAGCTCAGTTTCAAAGTCACGTCACTATGCAAATGGCTAATCGAGGGATGGCTCTTAGTGCTGCTCGTTACGGGACAGTACGGACAGCTTTAGGATTTTTAGGGCCGATGTTGTGGACTTGGTTTTTGGCCGATTTGGGTTGGAGAGCGATCGCTACAAATTATGGTCGTGTGATTCCGGCTGTGTTTGTTTTAGCCCAAATTCGGTTGTTGAATTAGCAAGAATTGGTTAAGAGCTAAGTTTTAGTCTAGAGTTATATGGAAGCCCTAACTGTATCTTGGCAAAGTTGCGAGTTTTTGGTTCAGGAGTCAGTCCTCAGGAGTCAGAAGTCAGGAGATTAAGAAATA
>NZ_LGSU01001284.1 GCF_002260545.1 Hydrocoleum sp. CS-953
CTCCCCACACCTCCCACACCTCCCACACCTCCTCTAACATTACTATGCACCAGCACCTATTGAGTGAAGGAGTCAGTATCATAAAATTTTCTACTACATTGCCCAAATGCTGAGTTAATTGAAAAGAGCGATCGCGGCACATAAAATACTAAAATACTAAAGATGCTAAAAGAAAATTTACAGCAGTTTTCAGCTCAATTAACTACATTGAAAAAATGATAACCCAGTAGGGACGTTTTCCGCGCTTGAGCGGACATGTTTGCGCAGCAGTCCGCCAGGATAACGCTATGCGACATGGAAAGCGGAGCATTCCGGAACGGAAAACGCATTTTTGCCTGTGCAACGTCCCTGCTGGGGTCTACCCAAATGAAAACTCCTGTCAGCTAAAATAGTTCTTTAAAAACCAACAATTTTTTTAGTTTTAAAGATGTCAGAAATTGTCGAAAGCAAAGCCCNCATTCCGGAACGGAAAACGCATTTTTGCCTGTGCAACGTCCCTGCTGGGGTCTACCCAAATGAAAACTCCTGTCAGCTAAAATAGTTCTTTAAAAACCAACAATTTTTTTAGTTTTAAAGATGTCAGAAATTGTCGAAAGCAAAGCCCAAACCCCAAATTGGCTAGGTTCATTAGTAAATCTAGCAGTTCCCATTGTAGCTTTAGCAGGTATAATCAGCCTACAAGTATTATGGCCACCAGAAGGTTCTCCCTTAAAAGAGAAAATTGTTTTAGACTCAACAGATGCAGTCTTAGCCGAACAAAAAGAAGCTCTAAAACTCAAGTTATGGAAAGCATCTCCTACTTTTGGATTTGATAACTTGATTGCAGATTGGGTATTCTTGCAGTTTCTCCAATATTTCGGGGATGATGCAGCTAGAAATGAAACAGGCTATTCTCTAAGTGAAGATTACTTTGATATTATAACTCGCTTAGATCCCAAATGGGTTGACATATATCTGTTCCTTTCCAACTCTTTATCTATATATGAAGGTAAACCCAAAGTAGCTGTAGAATATATGACCCGTGGCACCGATGCACTTTCCCCAGAGATAGATCCAAAAGCTTGGCAAGTATGGAGATTCAAAGGGATAGATCAGTTATTATTAGTAGGTGATATTCCAGGGGCAATTCGTTCTCACGAAATGGCTGCTGAATGGGCTGATAATACATCATACCAAGAGTTAAGCTCTCTGTTTAGAAATACAGCAGAATTTCTCAAGACAGACCCAGATAGTAAATTAATCAAGTTTAACGCCTGGTTGTGGGTATATTATCAAACAAGAGACCAGGCGTTAAACTTGATTAATTTACTATCTGGGNGAGATAGATCCAAAAGCTTGGCAAGTATGGAGATTCAAAGGGATAGATCAGTTATTATTAGTAGGTGATATTCCAGGGGCAATTCGTTCTCACGAAATGGCTGCTGAATGGGCTGATAATACATCATACCAAGAGTTAAGCTCTCTGTTTAGAAATACAGCAGAATTTCTCAAGACAGACCCAGATAGTAAATTAATCAAGTTTAACGCCTGGTTGTGGGTATATTATCAAACAAGAGACCAGAGGGTACGAGAACGCGCTCAACAAGAAATTCTCAAACTTGGTGGCAAAGTAGAAATGAGTGAAGATGGAGAAAAACGTTTTGTCTTGCCAGATGCTTCTAAGTAGAGGAGTCATTTCAGTTATCAGTTATCAGTTATCAGTTATCAGTTAGGAGGAATGGGGAATGGGGAATTTAGAGGAGGCAGAAGGAAGAATTATCCCTTGATTTTTCAGCAAGAGCATTAACCCAAAATCCTAACTTTTTGCAGCTCTAGAGAACGAAAACCTTGTACTTTTTCNAAGAATTATCCCTTGATTTTTCAGCAAGAGCATTAACCCAAAATCCTAACTTTTTGCAGCTCTAGAGAACGAAAACCTTGTACTTTTTCCAGACCTAAAAAGGCTAAAACCTTTATCTGTAAATGCTTTTAGATTTATAGCGGTTTTCATATCGGTAGACCACAGTAGGGACGTTGCACAGGCAAAAATGCTAACGTCCCTACTAGATTTTGTTTATGACGGTGTGGTTCATCAATCTGAAAAGCACTGTAATGAGCAAACCATAATTACAAGGGGAAGGCTTTTAACCTGAATTATTTAATTATCAGGACTTACGCAGGAGAACCCAGAAACCGGGTTTCTCGTAGACGTCTATTGCTCAAAACAAGGATTTATCCTAGAAACCGGGTTTCTTTGCGTAAGTCCTAATTATATCATTTCCGGTTGAATGGGTTTGGAGACCAAACCCCTACAGTTGTTCTCACATCTCATTCCTGATTGTTATATGATGATTGTACAAGTGGAAATCATATTGACAAAACTTTAATTTCCCCAACTTGACTTGGGATTAATCAAGTATAAAAATATATAAATCCAAAATGTCAGACTAGGTAACAACCAAGGTAATAAAATAGCTGCTGAAATGTATATTTGTAGAGAAACAAGACCATAAATTAGAGTTAATAAAAATAGTAATAATAAAATAATTTCCTTTTTTTGTGTCTTAGAGTTAGAGCTATTATCTAACATTAATACTACTCCTTTTCCTAAAACAGCAGCCACCCCAATTAGCCATAAATTAGGAATAGGTATAACTAATCGTTGCTTAAGGAAATGATGAACCAAATAAGCATGAACTTCTCCCCCTGTAAATGCCCTACTTTGGTCGGGAGGATTTTTTTGAGAACGCCAGTAACTAACAGCAGGAGGTAAAGGAAAATTGTCTTCTCCAGGAGTTAATCCTGCATCTTTATATCCAGCAGCAATAATTACTATTGATGGGCGTTTCTCTAGTGTAGTTTTTGCTAATAATTCGGATTCACTACTCTCTAAAAGTTGCCAAGCGGCTAGACGTACAAAAATTGCTTCTGGAGGAATAGAAAAATCTATAATTGGATGGAGCCACATTTGCCTTAGTCGATAAGAAAATTTTGTTAAAGATTTTAAGCGAGATGAGCTAGAAGATAAATCAAAAAAATGTTTATTCGTAGTCTCAGCAATATGATTTTTGACTTGAGATAACCAATTAGTTGATGAACTAATCTGAGGTTGCAGCAAATTATCAGATTGTTCAAAGTTTAATAAGTGAGCAACTGCTAACAAATAACCAAAAGGCAATGGTGTTTTACTAGAATCTTGACTTGGTAGTAGTGTTACATGGGTAACGTAACGCCCATAACCGACTAGACGCACATTTCCTTGTAGTCGCCACTTGGGGGAGGCTAACTCTGGTAATGGTTCAAACCAACCACCAGCATGATTTTGGGATGTAGCAAATACAAACCAAGTGTTTTGTTTTTCTATTGATGAGCGCAGGATCTGAGCTAATTTTTTGTCATTTTCTGGTTGATAGCGGTCTAAAAGATAGTCAATACCAATGATTTTGGCATTTATAGTTGTCAGTTGCTCAATGATTTTAGCCATATAACTACGATCCATTGGTACAGGATCGGATATTTTAGCTTTTTTAATGGAATCTTC
Source organism: Hydrocoleum sp. CS-953 (assembly GCF_002260545.1). Taxonomy (GTDB): domain Bacteria; phylum Cyanobacteriota; class Cyanobacteriia; order Cyanobacteriales; family Microcoleaceae; genus Trichodesmium. The sequence continues at coordinate 3,521 of NZ_LGSU01001284.1, forward strand.
GTCAATTTCGACTAACAGCACAGGGGGTGAATTTTGCTTTTCAACTTGGTTGCTATATTGACGATACATAGCTTGCACTAATACTCGCTTCTCAATCAAAAACCTTTGAGTTGAAAGTTGCCAACTACATAAAATTAATGCACTTAGAGCCATCGCTTCTCTTTTTGTAGGCAACCACCTTTTAAGTTTATGTTTCAGACTTGATGGTTGGAGACAAAATAGTGGCGCTTCTGGATGGCGAAACAAAGATGGTATTAAATATGTGCTGGGATAGGTGAGATTTTTCTCTAGTTTCAAAAATTGACACGCTGATAATAATGATTCGTGAACATCTTTGTATTCGGCTAAACTTTGGAGAAATCTTACTAAAAATTCCTGGGCGACTTTATTATGAATTGCCTCTCGCATGACTGCAACTTGACTTAAACCCAAGTCTATCAGAGCATTAGCAATACTTAACCCACAACAGGAATTGAAGATAGCAAATTGTAAACCCCTTTGTTTAGCTATAGTTAGGGGTTGGGAAATTTCTGTGATGGATAGAGTGGTACCTGGAGCGATCGCTATTTCCCCACCTGTATTCAGAGTTTCATTACTGTGTCCGGCAAAAAATAAAATATCCCACCCGCGTTCGTCAGTTATTGCTTTGACAATTTTTTCTTTTAGTTCTGCTTGACTTTCTTGAGGTTGCCAACCGACAAATTCTACTTCTGCTATGGGGGAAAGAGATTTCACTGCGTCTTTATCTGCCTGAAAATTTAAACCTGTATCATCTCCCAATATTGCCAATACTCTAGCTTTACTTCGACGGCGCTCGAATTTATAATTTACTGTGGTGTTGCGAATATTAATTGGTTGACGGGCAATTCTAATTTTGCTACATGCAGCAAATTCTGTAATTTCCCATGCTTCCCACGGTAAACGACATAATTCTTGGGAGTTGCAAGTTATAAAGATATCAACAGTTGATACATGAGTCTTGTGCTGTGAGGGTAAAGTTTCTGTTTTTTGTTTGGCAGCTTGAGCAATGAACGCCCTAATATCATACAGTTCCTCATGTCGTAACCATCGATGAAACTCACACAGAAGTTTTGCTTCTGCTTGCACCAATTTTTGATGCCAATCAACTTGTCTGGTTAGTTTTCCTGTATTTACTACCCTTCCTCGCAATGCTTTGTGATAAAAATTCAGATAATTTCTTTGCCAATCTTGATAAGATATGGTGAGACTTTCAGGATAAGGTAGACTGACAGTTAATTGTTGCCCCATACCCCAAGCAAGTTCAAACAAGCATAGTTTTTCCACTTGTTGAATCTTCAAGTAAAATCTAGTGGCAGTCTGAGTCATCATCTAAAAAAAACTGGTGTTGGANTCGCAATGCTTTGTGATAAAAATTCAGATAATTTCTTTGCCAATCTTGATAAGATATGGTGAGACTTTCAGGATAAGGTAGACTGACAGTTAATTGTTGCCCCATACCCCAAGCAAGTTCAAACAAGCATAGTTTTTCCACTTGTTGAATCTTCAAGTAAAATCTAGTGGCAGTCTGAGTCATCATCTAAAAAAAACTGGTGTTGGAAAATCTATTATATCAAATCCGCTTGAATAGTCGTCATTGCGACGATAGGAAGCAATTTCAAGGCTATGAGGTGCATCAACATTTCGTTACATAGTGAGGTTGAATTTATTTAAACCCGCCTCATGCCCCGTGCAGTAGATATGGGGGCGGGTTTATTTGATTTGATTGAGTTGCCATTAACACCCTGCACAGAACCCGCCCCTACACCATCAACGTTGAAAAATTTGTAGGGGCGGGTTTCACCAACAACATTGATATACTATATTAATTTATTTAAACCCGCCCCGCGTCCCCTCCAGCCATATCGGCTGGGCGGGGATACTTCAGAACTTCTTCTAAAGTAGAAGTAAGTAAATTACTAGATTCTTATGTTGCTCCAATTGAACAACGTAGACAATTTCCTCACTTCTAACTCCTCCTAAAATTNGCGTCCCCTCCAGCCATATCGGCTGGGCGGGGATACTTCAGAACTTCTTCTAAAGTAGAAGTAAGTAAATTACTAGATTCTTATGTTGCTCCAATTGAACAACGTAGACAATTTCCTCACTTCTAACTCCTCCTAAAATTCCGGAACTCCCTACTCCCTATTCTGAAGACTTAAGATATTGATAAGTTTCTTTAGACACCCCGCGAATCAAGTCTACAGCATCCTGGTCATCATCCGGACGCTTCACCAGTACAGCCAATAGATAACGCTTGCCATTAAGCAAATCAATCATACCCACATCCCCCAACACAGACTTCAGATTACCTGTTTTGTGAGCAACCACAGAACCTCTACCTACACCCCTGGGTAACAAAGAATCATTCCTAGTTCTTTCCATAATCCGAAATAAGCGATCGCGAGACTTCAGCGACACCAAACCACCCTGATTAACCTGTGAAATTAAATTTATCAAATCCTTGGGAGTCGTTGTATTAGTTCCCGACAAATCTGGTAAAGGATTATTAATAACAGTATTCTTCAAACCCCAACTCTGAAATAACTGATTCAAAACATCAGCGCCACCAAGTGCTTCAATTAATATATTAGTTGCGGTATTATCACTAATCACAATCATTTTTCTCGCAGTTTGCAAAGCCGTATATTTGCTACCAGGCTTCCGAAACTGCATATCTCCAGAACCCTCAGCTACATGAGATTCCTCCATTGTTAACATATCATTCAATTTGATTCTTCCCTGATCCACCGCCTGGAAAAAAGCCACTAATATCGGCAATTTAATCGTACTAGCTGCAGCAACAGCAGTATCTCCATTAATATCCAGATAAGCACCAGTATCAGCATCAATCATAAATACTCCTGGTGTTAGCTTTGGGTATTTGGCAATGACAGTATCTAACTCTGTTTTCAAAGCTGTCATTTCCCTAGTTTGTTGTACTGCCAAAGGTACAATGGAAGGAGATTTCCATTCTTGATTTGTCTCTACCTCACTATCTGCTGCTTGAGATATCAGATTAGAACTACTTCCAGGCTTCAATATTGATAGCACTGTTCCAGCAATCACCGCTATTCCCACACCTAAGATTAACATCCGAGTTGCGTACAACAGCAAAGAAGCAGAACGGGACTTATGACGACTTGTAACTGGTGATTTTTGAGTCGGTAGTGGCTCATAAATAAAAGATTGAGCTTTTTCTTGTCGTTTCTGAGGGCGAGCAGATGATGTTGGTTGTTGTTCTGCGATCTTCCTTAATCTAGTGAGTTCCTCTATTCGGCTACGTTTAGCCCTATGAGACTGAAATTTAGGAATTTCTTGTTTGGAAACTCTGGGTACAACAGTTTTCTTTTTAGAAGGTACTGGCCTGAGAAATGTTTGGGGTTGCTCAGAAGCTGGAAGTGGAAACTTAGCTACATTACGCCTTTTCTTGAGTGGTAGCTGGGGTTGCAGCCGATTACTAGGGGTTTTACTATTAGACTGCTGCGACTGAGAGTCTGACTTAGTAGTAGAAGGTACTACTGAAAGAATTGATCGATTGCGAAAATTCTGAACCACTCCAAACACCTTAATATATAACTATAATTTTATTGATAAGACCTCACCTTTAAGGGTGGGGTTTAAATTGCACAAATATCAAAAGTAATCTTGGCAAAAATAATTTTTTCTTTGATTAGATAACCTAAAAATTAGAGAAAATTTAAACAATTATTTCTGTTAATTTATGATAGGTTTTGATATTATTAATAGTGAATTTGTCTAATAATTATTATCGTCGCTATACTCCAAAAAATTTGGTTATTATATAGCATATTTTCCCCAACACTATTGCAGAGAAATTGGGTTTAAAACCCCACTGTTATTAGCAGTGTCCACAATTTAGTTGGAGTTAAATCCAAGGACAAAAATTGAACCTAAAATCTAGTACCTACAACCTAAAACCTGATTCAAGACTAGGCTCTGTCACAAAATTACTAGAAAATTAGCTTTGAACAGAACCACTTAGCCTGACTGGCTGAGTGTAAGTCACCTTATTACTTTAGCGCGAGTCGTACCTATTTTTACCTAGTCCAAGCTAAATAACTACCTGATGGATAAATCCTGAAGGTTTTCATCAGCAACTTAAACTTCGTGGTAGGATATTCTTATTAATTAGAATACCCAGACCAACCACAAATCTAATCAAAGCGCTCAAGTCGCTTAAATGGTTAGTCCAGCCTACTTTTTTAAAGTAAACGTTATTTAGGTCATAACACCTTGGGGTGCGCGGCCAGCTCCAAGCTCTGTTGTTCGGCATTAAACAGGTAAAGAGATTTGAAAAACCAGTGTGTCGAGCTTTTAAAAGCCAAAATAACTAGGCGAGGCCAACTTTACGCATTTTGTGCAGAATGGACGCAACAATGTCCAAATTTTTGCCTAACCTTATGTTTTGAGGTGTATTAATATACCTCAAAAATATCTTATTTCTTTAGGAAATAGAGACAATTACTCGTTTTAAGCGCATTTTTTCTAAGAGCAGAAAATTAACTATCATCCCGATCATAATTAGATAGTGCCCAATTGATTTGTCTAATCATTCCCCGTAACATTGCCACTTCTTGAGTAGAGGGATAAGCACGATTGTATAAACGACGGAATTTTTCCATTCTGCTGGATGCTGTATGGGGATAAAGATAACCTATTTTCAATAACATGGTTTCTAGATCCTGATAATATGCTTCTAAAATATCTAGGGAGGCTTCTGAATCTGGATTTGGTTGGCTCTGAGGAATATTATCTCGATCTAGTTGTGCTTTATATAACTCATAACAGCAAATGGCTACTGATTGAGCCAAGTTTAGAGAGGGATAAGCATCATCAGATTCAATACGGACAAATCTTTGGGCGTAGTTTAATTCTACATTAGTTAAGCCCCGGTCTTCTCTACCAAATATTAAAGCTGCTGAGTATCCCAGTAGCCAAGGTAGGGCATTTTTCGGGTTTTCGAGGTGGGTGGGCAATGAGCGGTCTAGGGATGTAGTGGCGATCGCCCTTTGACATCCTTTTAGAGCTTCTGGCAATGTTTGGACGATGGTCGCCCTTTCTAAAATTTCCACCCCATGAACCGCCATTTTTCGGGCTTCTGCTCCATGAGGGTCACATTGTGGGTTGACCAAGACCAAATTATAGAAGCCCATATTTTTCATAATCCTGGCTACAGAACCAACATTTAGTGGCCCTTGGGCTTCTACTAATACTATCCTAATTTCTGTTGATTCTGGTTTAACCATAATTAATTTGTAAGCATTTCCTTTCCTGCGGAATGCGGAGCTAACAGCCATCAGTCATCAGCTATTATTTCTGGTTTTAAATAAAAGGTTTATTAATTGAGCCATAATTAAATCTTACTACAAAAGCTTGTTTCGTTGGCAATTTAAGTTTAGTTTGGGAAATATAGCAATCCTATTTCATTTCAATTGTAATATTTTTGTGGTAGTTAGGAGTCAGTCATTTCAGTTATCAGTTAACACCTGTCTCTGGCTAAACCCAGAGGCTTGACATAAGGAATATTCTCTTTTTTTATCCCCTTAAAAGGGGAGGCTATTGACTTTTTTTTTGCTCATCAGGAGAATTAATTGTTAATTGTTAATTGTTAATTGTTAATTGTTAATTGTTAATTGTTAATTGTTAATTGTTAATTGTTAATTGTTAATTG
>NZ_LGSU01001285.1 GCF_002260545.1 Hydrocoleum sp. CS-953
AGAGCGTCGCCCTAGTAGTGGATATTTCCAAGAAGGAGACTTTACAAAATTATTCAAAGAAGTCTTAAATACTGTAGATTTAATTTTCCGAAATGGAGTAGATGCCAAAGCTTTTATGTCATCCTTCCAACAAGTACAAGTGGAAAACCAAGGCATCCCCATGAAAATTCAAGGCATGGAAAATAAAGGTGATGGAGTAGTAGTAATTAGAATAGATGTACCCCCAGAAACTGAGAAGGAAAAAATCCATCGGGAGTTTATGGAATTCTATGATGAAAATGTCAGAGTGCTAGAAGAAAAATATCAGCAAGATCTGGCAAAAACAGAAAAAAAAATTACTCTATATCGTCAACGAACGGAGCAAAATGAATATCAAATATTCCTGATGAATCAGATATTAAAAACCCAAAATTCTGCTCCTGTCACTGCCAGAGAAAAATTAGTTACTCTCAACTTTGAAGGAGGAAACTTTGCCACAGGTTTTCCAGTTATTAGAGCTAATATTTGGTCAGACGCTCATCATTTACCAATTTCTTTTTCCAGTAGCTTACCCGCAAATTCAGAAATTCCTCAACTCTATCAAAACTGGAGTCAAAAATATAAACAATTAAGACAATTATATCGAAATTTAGGCTTGCTTCCTAGAATCAAAATGAAGAAAGAGCAGACAACAAATTTTTCCAAAAAAGATATGGAAAAAGAAGCTCAGAAAATAATTATTCAGATTCGGGAATTAGAAAAAGAATTGCAACCTCTCCTCAACAACTGGTTAAATACTTCAGATTTTAACCGCATCGAAAAAGAACTACGAACTAAATTTAACCCCTCAGACAAAGTTCGACTAATTATCCAATCAGAAGATGTTTTAATGCAGCACATTCCCTGGCACCTATGGAATTTTCTCTCCAATTATCAGTTTGCCGAAACTGCCATAGTTTTGCCAGAAGCTAACCGAGTCGAAAAGCTAAATATTGCTAGGGAAAAAATCCGCATCTTAGCAATATTTGGAGATGACAAAGGACTAAATATTGAAGCAGATAAAAAATATTTAGAAAGTCTGCCAAAGGAGGTGGTAAAAACTGTTTCTTTAGTCAAACCAAACCCCCAAGAATTAGATCAAAAATTATGGGATGAAAAAGGTTGGGATATTATTTGTTTTTCCGGTCATAGTGAAAGTGAAGCCGATCTAAGTACCGGATATTTTTACTTAGACAACCACATCAAAATGACAATTGAGGAATTAGAAAATGCTCTAACAGCAGCCATTAAAAAAGGATTACAATTAGCCATCTTTAATTCTTGCGATGGTTTAGGTCTAGCTCAACAACTTGCTCGCTTACATATTCCCGCAATTATTGTTATGCGAGAACCTGTTGCAGATTTAGTCGCCCAGGAATTTTTAAAGCATTTTCTCCAATTATTTTCTAGTGGTAAATCTTTATCTATTTCCGTGCGACAAGCTAGGGAAAAATTAGAATATTTAGAAGATAAATTTCCTGGTGCGACTTGGTTGCCAGTTATTTGTCAAAATTCCGCAGAAATACCTCCAACATGGCAAAGTTTATATGGAATTAATCAGCCTAACTTTGCCGAAACTTTAGCCGAATTAAGGTTAGCTATTGAAGCCGAAACTTGGTTAACTTCAGCAGACAAAATAGAAGCTTTAAAACAAGTGGATATTTTGACAAAAATGAAAGAATTTTTTACAGTTGAAAATCAAGAAGCTGTCAAGTCATCCATGAGAATATTAAGAGGTATTGTTGCCGAACATCCGGCAGCAAACTTAATGGATGAAGCCTTAAATAAATTGTCAATTTACTTTTTAAATCAGGGGAAGCATGAATAACTTATCTCTCAAACTTTTACAACTTTTAAACAAACAAAATAATAATCGTGGATTTACTTTAATCGAGTTATTAGTAGTCATTATTATTATTGGAATTTTGTCAGCCATCGCTCTTCCATCTTTTTTAAATCAAGCAAATAAAGCAAAAGAAGTTGAACCAACAATTAAGATAAATGCTGCTAATAAAATGCAAATGAACTACTATTCTGAGAATGGTGAATTTAGTAGAAATTCAGCAGATGTAGAGTTACCTATCCAAACAGAAAACTATGTATATGATGTTCCAAGTAACATCTTATTTTTTCCAATTCCTCCTGAATTATCAATTATTATGGGTCAACCTAAAGATAATCAACTTAGATATGTTCTAGGAGTTACATACATAGAAAATGATGGTAATTCTCATCAAAGAATATGTAAATCTAAAGCTAATCTCACTGAATTATTTGATTTAGCTAGCATACTTATTCAAGGAAAATGGGATGAAGCAGATGCTAAATATTGTAGTGGTAAGTAATACTAAATTAGCTAATTTATAATTATCGGTACTTCAGCAAAAAAGTTGATGTATTTGCCTTCTCCCTATTAGCTTTGAAGTAATTTTCGCTGTGAAAAATATCAAAGTACCGAAGAGGCAATTATTAATTATTAATTGTTGAAAGCGGTTTTCCTGCACGGTAGACCACAGTAGGGACGTTCCATGGAACGTCCCTACTGTTTTTTGTCTGTGACTTGAAGTCATAAATATGAACAGAGTTGCATACACTAATTCTTCTTTTTTGCAACAGAACCATTTTTTTTTGTTGAAAATCAACAAAGTTGAAAAATACTTTTGTCGATTTTCACTTAATTTAGGCTGAATATATTGCTACAACTGCTTTTGCTAACTTGTCAAAAAGTTGTCTATCTTTACTGTCGATCTTCGACAATACTTTGATTTATCTATCCTATACTCATAAATGAGATGACTAGCAACCGCATTTTTACCGAGGTATTACTATTAGGACTTACGCAGTACAAAATATTTTCGTCATTGCGACCGACAGGGTTTGCGAAGCAGTCCGGAACGGATAGCAATCTCAAATCCTAGTTTTTCCTACCTCATGCGTAAGTCCTGACTATCTTAAATTTGAATATTTAAGCAGTCCTATTTATTTAGTATACCTTCGCGAATTGCTGACAAATAAGAAATTTTTCTTAGATATCTCAAAAACTCACCGTTGTGTTCATTATCGAAGTAATTATGGGTAATCAAACAAATTATCAAAGACGCCACCTAACAAATTTAACCAAAGCAATTTTAGCAGCGATCGCCTCTAGTTTTGGTGTCGGAGTTAAAGCTGCTCTAGCAGATCCACCACCTGCACCACCACCTCAAACCCTATTACCTCCAGTCTTCTGCTTCCGGTTTACTGATATTAAAGCTGTGGAAGACGATCCAGAAGGAGATAAATTTCAACTCGCCTTTGAAGTTCTCAACTGGTCCAACCAACCTGCTTCCGGGGTTCGTATTGCCCTCACCGAAGGAACAAATAGTTTTGTTACCGATGGTGCAGCTCCCACTTTTGCGGGTGCAGGAGTCGATCGTAACGGTCGCCCTAATGGTCCAGATGCAGACCCCCTACCAGGAAATCAACTATTTACCAACGGTGGTCAAGTCGTGGAATCAACTGAAACAGCAATTCAATGGGATGCCACTCAGGTAGACCTGAATACCTTTGCTAGCGGACCAATACCAAACCGGGACTTGCTTGGTGTTGGAGAGAGAAACACTCCTGGTGCTTGCGCTTTAGTTCCTGGTTGTCGAGTTGTCGGCCACCCCAACCCTTTCTTTGGTAGTCCTGTAGTTGCTGACTGGGAGACCATCGACAACGGTAATAATGTCTTGGATGGTTTTGTAATTACAGTGGATGATTTCGATGAATCAGAGGTAATTTCTTTCAACTGGAATCTCCTTGGTGTTGACGGCAACCCTATTGGAATGCCTGGTACTGGTAATGAGTATGGTTTCGGTGCAGTAAATATTGCTCGTATACCTATCAATGAAGACCCTGATTCTAACTTCCGCATTTTTGAGCGAAATACTGGCGTAGAAAACACCAGTCGATTATTTGCAGAAAATTCTCGTCTAGTTACGGAATATTCTCCTGTGGACTATGATACAACTACTTCAGGTGCTGGTGGTTTTAATGCTACGAATGCGATAGCAACTCAAACTATTGCTTCTACAGAAGCAGATGAACCTATTGCTCTGTTTGCTGCGGAGTTTGGGGCGGGAATTACTGGTGCCTTTTTGAATCAGGCGGATAACATTTTTAATTCTCCTGTGAATGCTCAGTTAATTGATTATTCACAAAATCAATTTGATGACGATGATAATGACCAATTTGATGACGATGATAATGACCAATTTGATGACGACGGTAATGACCAACTCGGTGACGACGGTAATGACCAACTTGGTGACGATGGTAATGACCAACTTGGTGATGGCGGTAATGACCAGCTCGGTGATGGCGGTAATGACCAACTCGGTGACGACGGTAATAACCCACAATCAAAGTCAGTTCCCGAACCTAGTGCAATAGCAATGCTAGGAATGACAGTAGCCGCTTTAATTGGCTATAAACGTAAACGTCGTAGTTAACCACAGATATATGTAGGGGCGAATGGCATTCGCCCCTAGAGATGGTGTGTAATTTAATATTTTGCGTCAGTTCTGATTTAATATAAACCCGGTTTCTATACTTTTTTAACCGATACTACTCGCGTGTCTAGACTAAAGGAACGGAGAAACCTAGAAGACCTCACCCCCAACCGCTCTCCTGCAAGGAGAGGGGAGAATGCCCACCCTTCCCTTGTAGGGAAGGGGGTTGGGGGGTTAGGTTTTTTAACCCACATTTTCAAGCTAGACACGCTACTACAAAATTCGATCTAACAACAGAAATCCTATATTTATGCACTAAAGATATAATGAACGTTAACAACAAATACTTACAAATAGGGACTTGTTCCCTAGCTTTGTTAATTGCAGGAACTCCCGCTGCAACTGCAGCCAGCTTACAAAGTGCTGATGTAGTCGTTATTGTTGATGAATCCACTTCTATGTTCGGCGAACACCAATGGCTCGGCACAATGATTCCACAGCTAGATACAGCCCTACAAAGTAAAGGTCTCATAGACAACCGTTTTGGTCTTGTTGGATTTGGTAATTATAATTATAGCAATAACTCCCATAATTTGGGGCGATCTTTGCCTGTAGGTGGAGCTAATTTTGCAACTTCTGCTGAATTTACAACTGCGACGAATAACTTACTCGTATCTGGTTGGTTTGAAGATGGTTATTCTGCCATTGACTTTGCTCTAAATAACTATAGCTTTCGGGAAGATGTTGCCGTTAACTTCATCCTAGTAACAGACGAAGATCGGGATAATGGTAACTCTAGCCTCAATTTCACAAACATCCTGGCAGGGTTACAGCGAGGAACTGCAGACAGTAAAGATGATATTTTCTTGAATGCGGTAGTTAATGCCAACTTTGTGAATGATGCTATTGGAGTTAACTCAGAAGCAAATGCTTATATTGCCGACGGTAGTGGTGGATATAGAACAACCAAACTTCCATCCTTAAGTGGTATTGTTACCAATGCTTTCAGCAATACTGAAGCAGATTATATAGACTTAGCTCTTGCCAGTGGTGGCGCGGGATGGAACTTGAACCAACTGCGAGTTGGTGGTTCAACTGCAACCTCTTTTACAAGTGCATTTATTGATATCAAGGTTGAAGAGATGCAGCAACAACAACAGCACAAGAGAGTACCAGAACCTGTTTCGGTTTTAGGTCTTTTGGGTGTAGGTGTTTTAGGTACTACTTCATTAAACAAACAGTAGGGGCGAATGGCCATTACCCACTACAACACCGAACGTTCACCCATACATTTTTTGTCGATCTTCGACAAGATTTATCTTCGCTGTCGATTTTCGACAATGCTTTAATTTTTCTGTTATAGAATTGTGTTGGTTATGAATAATAGCAGTAACCGTATTTTTACAGAGGTGTTTCTACATTTAATCTAGGGCAAACAGCCGTTTGCCCCTACATCTAATCTACCAATAGAGATAATTATGAGCAATCAAAAACATCGTTTAATCAATCAAGCCATCTTAGGCATTGCTACTACTTTCGGTCTATTTTCTGCCTCCATTGCTAATGCTGCATCTCTCAATGTTCTGTGGTATGGTCAGAGCAATATTTACAATGCAACAATCTCAGAGTTAGCTGCTCTAGCACCAACATTTGACCCAGAAGGAGATGGCAGTTTAGATTGGAATCTCACTATCTGGAATCCTCAAGACCCTGCACCTAACTTTTCTGATTATGATGTTTTGGCGATCGGAGCTGCCGCGAGGAACAGGATACTTAATTTCGACCCCACTGGGATTTTAAATAACAAAGAGGCAATATCTGCAGCTAGGGGCAATCGTACTTTCTTAAGTGGTCAAGACCCAGACAATCATTACGGTTATGGTAACCCCGGTCCTCGTCCTAATGGTCCCCTCGGTTTCTTAGTGAATTCTGTTAATTGGGCAGGCAGTGCTGAAGGTATGGGTATTGTAGCTTTGGCTGGTCAGCAATGGTGGTTAAATGATCGCTCTTTTTTGAAGGATGAGTTAGAGGGTTATGCGTCCTACTTCCATACAGATAACGTGGTTATTCCCACAGAGACCTCAGACTTTGCAGTAAATGAAGGCTTAACAACTGCAGGTTTGAGTAACTGGGGTGTATCTTCCCATACTGCTTTCGACAAAAATATCCCAGGTTATTTGTCTATAAACGATGCTGGTTCTCGTCCTGGTTATGCGGTTACTATTGTCACTGCCTCTGAAGCTGATGGTGGCACTTTGGGGCAGGAAACAGAATCAGTTCCCGAACCAACTAGCACAGTCGCAATAGTTGGTTTAGCGATCGCTCTATTCAAATGCAAACGTCGTAGTTAAGGATTAGATTCCCCCTAGCCCCCCTTTCCAAGGGGGGGACTGGAGACCTGGTATGAATTTTTATTCTCTCATTTGTCAAATTCTTTAGCCCCCCTTACTAAGAGGGGTTGGGGGGATCGCCTTAGCTGAAAGAAAAAGTTCCCGAACCAAACAGCACAGTCGCAATAGTCGGTTTAGCGATCGCTCTATTCAAATGCAAACGTCGTAGTTAATCAGATATATATTTAGGGGCGAATAGCCATTCGCCCCTACCAAGAATCAACAACATAACTATCCAATTACCAATTACAAAAATGATGAACAGAATCTCTAAAACTATTCTCACTCTCACAATAGCAACCACACTCAGTACCTTAAACATAGCTTGCCAAAAAGTAACCCAAGTAGAAGCTATTAACGATAGCGCAGTAGAAAAAGTAGCTCAAAAAGATTATCAAGGGGCACTAACTGATTACAACAAAGCTATTGAAAAAGACCCCAACAATGCCACCTTATATAATAATCGAGGCAATGCTCATTTCCAAGCCCAAAACTATGAAGAAGCCATCAGAGATTATAATGAAGCCCTAAAAATCAAACCCGAAATGGCAGACACTTATTACAACCGCGCCTACGCTCGACAACAACTAACAGATTTAAAAGGAGCATTATCAGATTACGACAAAGCATTAGAATTTGCTACCGATGAAACAACTAAAATCAAAATCTATGGCAATAGGGCTACACTACATCATGCAGTCGCAAATTACCAAAACGCCCTATCTGACTACGCTCAAGCTATCAACCTCAGACCAGACATACCTCAAATTTACTCCAACCGAGCCAACCTTTATTATCAACAAGGAAAACTAGAACAAGCGATCGCTGATTATCGCAAAGCAGCAGACTTGTATCAACAGCAAGGAAATACTCAGTCTCAACAGGAATTACTAGCTATTGTCTCTAAAATTGAACAAAGCAATTAATCTGTAGGGGCGATTCATCTGTAGGGGCGATTCGCGTTTGCGTAGCATTCCGCAGGAAATCGCCCCTACAAGTCCCAGAAACCGGGTTTGTATTTAAACATTTTGCCCAACCGACATCTATTAGCACAAACCCGGTTTCTCACTCATATTTTGGATACCGCTCAGAAACCGGGTTTGTATTTAAACATTTTGCCCAACCGACATCTATTAGCACAAACCCGGTTTCTAAATCCACCGTGTAAGGTTCCAGATACAAAACTTCCCATTAATATTAAAGTTAAAAATATGAATACTCTAACTTTACAACACCACCAATCAACTAATCCATATACACAAACAACTCATCCATCTGTAACCAGCAAAACCAAACGTATAATAGACATTCTCGGAGCTTTAATAGGATTAGCAATTACAGGAATAGTCGCCATTCCCATCGCTATTTTCATGCAACTCGATAATCCTGGTCCGTTATTTTTTACTCAAGTGCGATGTGGTTTTTTAGGCAAAACTTTCCACATCAGAAAATTTCGTTCCATGATTATTGATGCAGAAGAATTAAAGCATTTAGTCAAAAACGAAGCTCAGGGAAATATGTTTAAAAACGAACGCGACCCCAGAATAACTAACATTGGTCGTTTCCTCCGTCAAAGCAGTTTAGACGAACTACCGCAATTTTGGAACGTTCTCAAAGGAGAAATGAGTTTAGTCGGAACTCGCCCTCCTTCTATTGATGAAGTCGAACTGTATCAAACACATCACTGGCGCAGACTGGAGGTAAAACCAGGCATTACTGGAGAATGGCAAGTAAATGGTCGTTCTAATATCAAAGACTTTGAAGAAGTAGTGCGTATGGATTTGAAATATCAGCAAAAATGGTCTATTGCATACGATCTCCAATTAATCTGGAAAACTATCTGGGTTGTCTTGAATAGATCGGGAGCGTGTTAAGAATTGAGAATTTAGAATTGAGAATTTAGAATTAATTTCCTCAAAACTTTGGCAATACATATAGGAAATGGTATTTGCCCTCTACAGAGAGTGTATTATTTCAGAATTTGCGTAAGTCCTGATTATATCATGTCAGGATAATCAGTAATACAGGACTTACACAGAACCACCATATTTTGTAGGGGCAAATGGCATTTGCCCTCTACAGATAGCTACAAATTTTACAGTGCTAAATGATTGATAAACCACACGGTCATAACCAAAACCCTGTAAGTCATAACCAAAACCCTGTAAGGGCGAATGCCATTTCCTAAGGTCATGCTCTGCAAACGCCCCTACTGTGATATTATACCGTTTTACTTGACATACTCCCGACGTTGCCCTTACGGGAAAACGCGGGGTTCTTCAGTCTGGGAAACCCTGACCGCTGTTTAAACAGAGGTGATGTCCTCCCCCTGTGTTGACATTGATACTAACAAAATGTACCTAGCTTGTCAAGGGCATATGAACAGCTTATGA
>NZ_LGSU01001286.1 GCF_002260545.1 Hydrocoleum sp. CS-953
GTTTTATATATGTAGTGTTTAGAACTCTAAATTCCTAAATTATGATAATCTAACTAAAACTCAATCTACGTCCATCTCTGTAAAAATATATAAAAGTAAAACCGTCAGAATAAACAGCTAATGTCCAGCTCAGAATCTAATCCTTCCTCTGAACAACCAGAAAAAATCCATTTACCTCGCACTAGCGAGTCAGAAACTCTCAAAAAAATTCGTCATACCACATCCCATGTCATGGCAATGGCCGTGCAAAAGCTATTTCCCAAAGCTCAGGTAACAATCGGCCCCTGGATTGAAAATGGCTTCTACTACGACTTTGATACCCCAGAATCATTTACAGAAGCTGACCTAAAAGCCATCAAAAAAGAGATGGTCAAAATAATTAAACGCGATTTACCCGTAATTAGAGAAGAAGTCAGCCGGGAAGAAGCTAAAACTAGAATAGAA
Source organism: Hydrocoleum sp. CS-953 (assembly GCF_002260545.1). Lineage (GTDB taxonomy): Bacteria > Cyanobacteriota > Cyanobacteriia > Cyanobacteriales > Microcoleaceae > Trichodesmium. Next base: position 445 of record NZ_LGSU01001286.1, read on the forward strand.
GCAATTAAAGAACCTTACAAATTAGAGATTCTTGAAGATTTAGAAGAACCAATAACCATTTATCATCTTGGTGAAGAGTGGTGGGATTTATGTGCAGGCCCCCACATCGAAACTACAAAACAACTTAACCCCAAAGCAATTGAATTAGAAACTGTTGCTGGAGCTTATTGGCGTGGAGATGAAACTAAAGCCCAATTACAACGTATCTATGGTACTGCTTGGGAAACTCCAGAACAACTAACCGAATATAAAAGACGTAAAGAAGAAGCTCTCAAAAGAAACCATCGTAAACTAGGTAAAGAATTAGGACTATTTATGTTTTCCGACCTTGTTGGACCGGGATTACCTATCTGGACTCCCAAAGGTACAATGTTAAAGAATTCACTGAAAGACTTTCTCCAACAAGAACAACAGAAACGGGGTTATTTACCTGTAGATACTCCCCATATTGCCAGAGTAGATTTATTCAAAACTTCCGGACATTGGCAAAAGTATAAAGAGGATATGTTCCCGATGATGGCCGAGGATGAAGAATCAGAAGCTCAGGAACAGGGTTTTGTTTTAAAACCAATGAACTGTCCATTCCATATCCAAATCTATAAAAATGAATTACGTTCTTATCGGGAGCTACCAATACGACTTGCCGAGTTTGGCACTGTTTATCGCCATGAAAAGTCTGGGGAATTAGGTGGTTTAACACGAGTCCGGGGTTTCACTCAAGATGATTCTCATTTGTTTGTGACACCCGAACAACTTGAAGCCGAGTTTCTTAGTGTGGTAGATTTAACTTTATTTGTGTTTAAAAATCTACAACTAAAGAATTTTAAGGCTAGATTAAGTTTCCGTGACCCTGACTCAGATAAGTATATTGGCTCTGATGAGGCTTGGGAAAAAGCTGAAGGTGCGATTCGTCAAGCTGTGGAAAAAATGGGTATGGATCATTTTGAGGGTATTGGTGAAGCTGCATTTTATGGCCCAAAATTAGATTTTATTTTCCAGGATGCTTTGGAGCGAGAATGGCAGTTGGGTACTGTACAGGTTGACTATAATTTGCCGGAACGATTTGATTTAGAATATGTGGCAGAAGATGGAACCAGAAAACGTCCGGTAATGATTCATCGGGCACCTTTTGGTTCTCTAGAAAGGTTAATTGGTATTTTAATTGAGGAGTATGCAGGAGATTTTCCTCTTTGGTTAGCTCCTACCCAGGCTAAACTTTTACCAGTTAATTCAGAATTTTTGCCTTTTGCTCAAGAGGTTGCCGAAAAGATGCGTCAAGTAGGTATTCGTGCTGAGGCGGATATAAGTAATGAACGTTTAGGTAAATTGATTCGGAATGCTGAGAAAGCTAAAATTCCTGTAATGGCTGTTGTGGGTGCTAAGGAAGTTGAGTCTAATAGTCTGAGTATTCGGACTCGTAGTGCTGGTGAATTGGGAAGTATACCTGTGGTAGAAGCANCCGAAAAGATGCGTCAAGTAGGTATTCGTGCTGAGGCGGATATAAGTAATGAACGTTTAGGTAAATTGATTCGGAATGCTGAGAAAGCTAAAATTCCTGTAATGGCTGTTGTGGGTGCTAAGGAAGTTGAGTCTAATAGTCTGAGTATTCGGACTCGTAGTGCTGGTGAATTGGGAAGTATACCTGTGGTAGAAGCAATTCAGAAAATGACAGAGGCGATCGGCAACTATGAAAATTTCTAGTATGGCTACGCGGAAGTCAGAAGTCAGAAGTCAGAAGTCAGAAGTTTTGATTGGTAAGGCTTTGAGTATTTTGTCACTGGTAACATATTTCTGACATCCTACACTAGGTTTCTCTTTACAAAATACCTAAATATTCAGTTTTGGGAATTGCCCAACTTATGCTTAAACCGTAAAGTTTGGAGGAGGTTATTTAAGTTAGCCTTCTACCTCCTCTCCAAGAGCTGCGCTTTTTCATGTCGCGCAGCTAAACAGAGGAACTGCGTTAACAGTTTGGTATCCATATGAAAAGCCTCCTGAGTCCTAACTATGTTTTTGATGTCCCGTAGCTAAACAGTAAAGACTGCTAAAGCCAGAGACTTGAAATACTGAAGTTCATTTTTTTTATTCCCTTAAAATTAAAAGAGGACGCTTAAGACCTTATTTTTTGGTCAAGCTCTAAACATCTATANTCCAAGAGCTGCGCTTTTTCATGTCGCGCAGCTAAACAGAGGAACTGCGTTAACAGTTTGGTATCCATATGAAAAGCCTCCTGAGTCCTAACTATGTTTTTGATGTCCCGTAGCTAAACAGTAAAGACTGCTAAAGCCAGAGACTTGAAATACTGAAGTTCATTTTTTTTATTCCCTTAAAATTAAAAGAGGACGCTTAAGACCTTATTTTTTGGTCAAGCTCTAAACATCTATAAATACCAATTCCCATGCATTATTGCTATACTTGGGCGATACTTCAGTTATTAACTAATCAGCACAATCATAATCATTTTTTTGCTAATTTTAGCTAGTTTAATGTTAATTATTCTTATGTTTGCTTCTCCCGTACGGACGTTGCGTGCAACGTCCCTAAACTCCCCTACTCTGAAATAGATAAAGTTTTTGAGAAATGGTATAACTAGGGCTTGCTGATTAAATCTCAAAGCATTTACCGATAAAGGTTTTAGGCTTTTTAGGTCTGAAATACTTTGGTTTTCAGCTATTCATGCTCAAAAAGGAACGCATTTGTGGCGCATAGTTGGGCAAAAAAATTACTCCCCTACTCCCCTACTCCCGAAAAAAGACTTTTGAGCGCAAACCCTAACTATTGACCAAAACCAGGAGGTCTCAACCCGACCCTTTTAAGGGGATGAAATTAATATTCAATTCAGTATTTCAAACCTCGGGCTTTAGCTGGAAGTACTGATAACTGATAACTGATAACTGATAACTGAAATGACCTGCCTCTCGATAAATTCAAAATTGAGACTCAGTCTATTTATTTGATCTATTTTTTGATAAGCTCTTGATAGTATATAAAACTTTTGACCTGAGAATGGTTAGTTGGCCATTAACTAATGATGACCAATTATCAATTATCCCTTTCAATACTGCCAAATCATATTTGACAGTCATCTGTAGAAGGTAAAACTTTTATGTGAATGAATACCTCTAAGTAGTCTTTCACCAGTTATACATAAATTAACAGATATAATTGAGTAATAAATAAACAACTATAAGTAATTATACCAATAGTTGAAAGCTCAAACTATAGTATTCTCTTTCAAAAGTTCAATCAGATTGTTATATTATTAATAGGTATATTACCTATTTTATTATCTAGAGCCAAGGTCGGCGATAATCTGAACTATTTTTTTTGCGAAAGGCGCTGGAACATGAAACCATCTAATTTAAAGGAACTATATGAAACCTACTGGTTTCAAAATAAAAAAATTACAACTAAAAATGATTAATACCTTTAAGGTTCCTCTGGGAGGAGGTGTGTTTTTCGCTTTTTTATGTCTAGAAAGCGCGAAAATGCAAAACACCAGATGTCGCTGTCCAGTGGCTCATGTACACCTAGGAACAGTGACTTAATAATATGAACTTTATGAGTACCGCTAAGAAAAAAGTAGAATCTCTATTAAACAAATTGCCAGATAATTGCTCCCTTGAAGATGTTCAATATCATTTATATGTAATTGAAAAAGTTCTTCATGGTTTAGAAGTAGCTGATAAAGAAAGAAAAATTACACAAGAAGAAGCTGAAGGGCTTTTGAGTAAATGGGTTATAAAGTAGTTTGGTCTTCTAAGGCTATAGATGATGTGGATGCGATCGCTTCCTACATAGCGCGTGATTCTGTTTCCTATGCTGCAGCAGTAGTCCACAGGATAATTAATGTTACTAAAAATTTGGTTAATAATCCTTTAGGGGGAGAAGTAGTCAAAGAGTTTGGGGATGATAGTTATCGACAAGATTATGCTTATAGTTATCGAGTCCTTTATAAGGTTAAAGGTGAGGTAGTGACGGTTGCTGCGGTTATTCATGGAAAAAGGTTATTAGATTTGTAGGTTAAGGGCGATCAGGCTCCAATCGAATATCAGCTCAGAACCGAGTTTCAATAGAAGCTCGGTTTTCTAGTTAAGAAGGAAGAAGGAAGAAGGAAGAAGGTGGAATTCAATAATTAATAATTAACAATTAATAAGGCGTTGCATATTTGGGGGATGATAATTAAATTTGCATAAGCTGAAAATTTTGATTTATAAGGCTAAATTGTAGGATAAATCTCAAAATCATCCCTTGATAATGCAACGCCATTAATAATTACTTCTTCTTGAAAATAAGAGGATTGGTTAAAAAGGAAATTTTTTTCTTCTCTTGGTTGATTGGATATGGCGTTAACGAAGTGGCTCTGCAAGAGCGGGAGACCCGCTCCTACGGACCCGCTGCGCTAACGCCATCCCATCCTAACGGACTGCTCCGCAAACAACCGCTTTTTTATCCTTTAAAGGAGAGAGTTTAAACCCTGATTTTTCGGTAATAAGGTGGAAGTAATACCAGTTTGAAAAAAGAATGCTACAAAAGTGACGTTTCTATCACATAAATCTTCTACTGCATCGGCAATAATATTTAACCATAAAGGATTTCCACTATAGAGATTTATCAAGTCTAACCATTTCTCTTTATCTGTTAAGTTTTTACTTTCTAAAATTGCTGTTGCTGACTTTCCTAAACTATCAAGTTTTAAGGTCTGACAATGATTATTTCCTGATGTTATTTTTGGTTGTTCTTGACTGAGGAGTAATAAACAACTTTGGTGGGATGATGTGGCTATTTGTTGAAAACATTTACCATAATTTTCATGTTCTTCCAGATAAGTACCAGCTAATTTTCCACTAGCAAATATTTATTGTAAATTATCAAAAATCAGTAAACAACGATATTTACGAAGGTAATTTATTAATTTATTGTTGATGGTTTGAGAGTTGGCAAGTTTTTCTGTTTTTGAGGAGGGAGAATCTGTTTGAGATAAGAATTGAATAATGTTTGTTTGTAGAGATTCACAGGAGGAGTAGTTATCAATATTGCGCCAGATTATATAATCAAATTTATCTTTTATTTGTTGAATTAATTCTACAGTAAGTGTACTTTTTCCGATGCCTGTTAATCCTAATATGGTGATAATACGAGTGTGGTTTTCTATCCATTGTTTGAGGGTGGTTATTTCGGTGTGGCGATTGCTTTGCAACGCTTCGCGATCGCACAGACAATATAAATCTGGAGCTTCAGATAAATCATAATTATTTTCTGGGTTAGTGTGGTTTTGATTTTGGTCAGTGGGAGTGGGGGAAGATTTATTTTTAGGGGTGGGAGATGTTCTGTTTTCTAGACGGATATTTATATGATTATTGTTAATATTTACGAAGTCATTACCTGTATTTGAAATATGTGAAAAGTAGAAATTTTCTAATATGGAACGAACGTTAGATTTTTTGATATTTTTTCCTAATACATCTGAGAGAAGTTTCCATAATTTTCTACCTACCTGTTTGATATGGTCAGGATGACATTGACAATCATTAGCTATTTGGGGGTATTTTTTGCGGTTTAAAGTACCTTTTAAAATTTCCTTTTGTAGAGAATCTAAATGTTCTCCAGTTTTGGTAAATACTAAATTGTCTGCTAATTCTACTAAGGTCTCAATATCCATAGCTACAGGTAGGGTAGTAGTTTAGTTTTGCATCCTATAACTTTATCACACTTTTTCTCACTGGGAAAATTAAATAACACCTTTTGACACTAAATTAGTTCTGAAAAAAATCTGTTTTACCACTAATTCACATTTTTAAAATTTGCAAAATAGAGATGTATGTGAGTTAATAGAAGATGTAGAAATCAAATATTTAGGCATAGAAAATTTCGGAATCCTATATTTAGGATTTGTAGTTGATTCAAAGCATTAAACATAGGAATTATGCAATGATTTTGAACTGGTTTTCTCAAGACTATTCTGAGGGAAATAAACAAATAACTCCCCAAGAAGAAGAGCAAATATTAGCTCAGTTTCAAAAATGGATATCGCAAATTTCAGAAGTACCAGAAGTTCAGGTAATGATGACCTATGCCGAGGCTATTGATTATTTCCAGAGCGATATGCCATCTCATTGTAGTGTGAAAAAAGGAGTAATTATTCGTCAAGAAATACCTGAAGGACAACTCTTAGGACAGGTGTTTTTAGACACAAATAATCAGCTTGTTTGTCGTTCTGACGGAACACCCTATGGTCGTCAGTTAGTAGCCATAAAATTAGATGGTCAACTAAATATAAATTTTGGGAATCAAGACTTAATTTATGTGAATTTGAAGTCTAATAAATCTAGTTTTAATGAGTTTCATCCAAGGATTAATTGGCAATTTTTGAGTAATTGTTTCAAAGACTTAGGGGAAACAAGAGAAGTCATACCAATTATGACCTATGAAGATGCAATTAAGTATTTTATTACAGATCGACCGTCCGATCCAAGGGTTAAAAAAGGATATATTTTACGCCAAACTCATCCCCAAGGTCAACTCTTAGCACAAATGTTTTTGGATAGTAATAATGAAATAATCGATCGCTCAGATGGAAAACCCTATGGTCGCCAGCTAGTTACCAAAAAGTTGGATGCAGAACTAGAGGATGCTTTTGATAACCAAGATTTAATTATTGTGGAGTGAAAAGAAGATGGACCCAATTACCATTGCTACTATTATTACTGCTATTTCTTTAATAATTGCTGGTTTGCGATTAATTCACACTGCTTTCCTGGTTGTATCTACTATTATTGACTGGTTTAGAACTCAGGCAAGAAATCGTGAAATTCATGCTACTTTGAAAGAGAGACTTGCAAACGGGCAACATAAAATCATTGCAGTAGGTTTAGACAGTGATTGCAATGTTAAAGAATCTATAGCTTATCAATCTAAGAAAATTGACTCTGAACTACGGAAAGCTCATCTCGGTGAAAAACTTGTGCTCTGGAATTTTAAAACAGCCAACGACTAATAAATCTTGAAGAAATGAACTCACCTCGCGATATTCGCATACAGGGTATTCCTGATAGTGTACCAGAAGCTATAGCTGCAGTGTGTCGGTCTAGATTTTCCCTGGCAGTCAATAAGTTACTTGATGAAACTGGTATTGAGGATATCAAAATAACAGTTGGTACTGCACTTGAAAAAAACAATTCGCAAAACGGACAAAATTATACCGAGAAAAAATCAGATCGCGACTTATCCCCAGAAAAACCTACTAAAAGGTACGAAGCTCAAAAACCTCTATTTACTTTCGAGCAGTTAGTCATCCCTGAAAAAGTCAGAGAAGACCTCCTCTTAGCTGTTGACTTAATTCGCTTAGAGTCTAAAGTTTTCGACAAGTGGGGTTTGCGTAAAATTGAACCTTTTCCTCGTACAGCACTAAACTTTCATGGTAAACCAGGAACAGGAAAAACTCTCGCAGCACACGCCATAGCTTCTAAAATCAAGCGTCCGATTTTAGTTGCCAGCTATGCTCAAATTGAGAGTATGTACCACGGAGAGGGACCCAAAAACGTCGAAGCAATTTTTCTGGCAGCAGAACAACAAAATGCTCTGTTATTTATAGACGAAGCTGACTCCTTACTTTCCAAACGACTCACCAATGTCACTCAAGGATCGGAGCAAGCTATTAACTCTATGCGGAGTCAGTTACTTATTTGCTTAGAAAGATTTCGCGGAGTAGTCATGTTTTCCACAAATCTTGTAGAAAATTATGACAAAGCATTTGAGACGCGGGTGAGAAATATAAATTTCCCCATGCCAGATGAAACTTGTCGCTGCGAAATTTGGAAAAGACACCTTGTCGAAGAGCTGCCTAAAGCAGAAGATGTCTCCTCAGAAAAACTAGCTCAAGTTGAAGATGTTTGTGGAAGAGATATCAAAAATGCTGTTATAGATGCAGCTATGAGAGCAGCACGTCAAGGAAAAGAAGAAGTTGCATTAAGCGAACTACTTGAGTCTATTAACTCTATTAAGAAAGCACGAGTTAACGTTACTCCAAAATCAAGACCTTTAACTCCAGAAGAAAAAGAGGAGGCTGAGAAAAAAATCAAAGAAGCTTTAGCCAAGAAAAAGCAGGAAGCTACATCCTGATATAGAAAACGTGAAGCATTTAGAGGCTATATTTTTCTCTAAATGCTTCACTTCCTTATCTCTTAAGTCTTAAACAAGAGCGATCGTGCAAGCGGTGCTGAACATTGTAGAATAGGCATCCTGCCTGTCGGAAAATATCGAAAATATCAGGAACGGGCAAGATGCTCATTCCACAAAACTATTAGAATTAGCCCGCATTTATACAACGCCCTCCAAAAATCAAAAGTAAAATCAATTATTTCTACCTATTCCCTATTCCCTCTTTTCCCCGAATTCAAAACTTTAACTGCCACCCCATCATTCAACCTTTGTATACCCGAAACAATCAAATTATCCCCAGACTCCAAACCAGACATCACCTCAGCCATATCTCCCTTAACCAAACCCAACTCAATTATCTGACGCTTTGCCTTTTGCTCTTCACCTTCTCCCTCCAACAAATACACAAACCGTGTCTCCCCTTCAAAACCCACTGCCGTCATAGGCACTACTAAAGCTTGACGCTCCTCCCAAATTACATTAACTTCCACAAACTGACCATCTTTTAAATTTCCAGCCCTATTATCCACATCCACCTTAACTAAAACAGTTTGAGAATCACTAACAGTAGGAGAAATAAAACTAACCTTCCCAATTTCCAAAACCTTACCCTCCGGACTCCTAATCTCCACAGGTAAACCCAATCGCAAATCTCCTCGTCTCTCCAAGGGAATTGGTAAATTTACATC
>NZ_LGSU01001287.1 GCF_002260545.1 Hydrocoleum sp. CS-953
GGTAACACAAGCATCCTGCTTGTTACAGCAAACGAAGGCTGAACTGCAAAAACTGTACCTCAGCATCCTCAAAAGTGCTGTAATATAAAATTGGAGTGCATGGAAATCTTGGTTCTAGAAACAATAACTTTCATTGTAAGTATTCAGCTTTTCTAAGGGAATGCTGCGCAAACAGCTTTTCGTATTTTCGTAAAGAATAAAACAACGACTAAGATTAACTAATGACCTTTTTCGTATCGGACTTTTAATTCTCGCCATCAGACTAATTCCTCCTAACACAATAATGAATTCATGGCTGATAGCTGATAGCTAAGTCTCAATGCTTACCTTTCATTCGGACAAGTAATTCAGTAGGAGATGTAATTAATCTAAGAAAGTAATTATCGTGCTTTTCTAGCTTAATTATATTAATAGTAATAAATCAAAAAAATACCAACTAAGGAGTAGAATTAAAAACAAATCTGCCAAAATAAAAGCCAACATTTCTTTATGTGGTATCAGCACATCCGAGAAGAAACACAAACCTATCTCAAAACATTTGTCTATCCATACACAGGCTTTCTGACAAAGCCCCTAATAAGACCCAAATTTATAGCAGTTGTTGAAGCCAGCTTAATCGGAATAACTTCAGGATTAGCCGCCGTCACCCTCAAAGAAGGGGTGGGCTGGCTAGGTAGTTGGCGAATAGCAGCATCCCTCAAATTTCCTCCTTGGTTGTTACTACCTATTTTTGGCTTAATTGGAGGATTTCTCACAGGTGTATTAGTAGAACGTTTAGCACCAGAAACTGGAGGGAGTGGAGTACCACAAGTAAAAGCAGCACTAGCAGGTATGACAGTCCCCTTAAACTTCCAGATCGCTATTGTCAAAATGCTCACTACTATTTTGACAGTGGGTTCTGGACTAACACTAGGAAGACAAGGCCCTACTGTGCAAATAGGTGCATCTTTGGCAGCTTGGATTAGTCGTTGGCTTCCCACTTCTCCCAGTTATTCTCGTCAGTTAATTGCCTGTGGTGCTGCTGCTGGATTAGCTGCTGGCTTTAATGCTCCTATTGCTGGAGTGTTATTTGTAGTTGAAGACCTAATGCACGATGTTTCTGGCATTACCTTGGGTCCAGCAATTATTGCTTCATTTGTCGGTGCAGTTACTTCGCAAATGCTAGGTGGAAAAAGTTTGTACTTAGAAAACAGCAGTGATTACCTAGATACATCAATTACAGGATTTTTAGATCCTAAAGAAATTCCTTTCTACATAGTTTTGGGAATTTTAGCAGGGTTACTAGGAACAGTATTTAGTCGGGGAATTATTGCAACTTCAATATTTAATCAGCGTAAACTGAAATTAAAATTACCTTGGCGAATAGCTATTACCGGATTGATTAGTGGTTTAATAATTGCATCTTTACCAGAGTCATTTCACAATTATACAGGTTTAAGAGAAATATTGGGAAGTAATGAAGCTAACTTGAAATTGAGTTTCATAGCTTTTACAGCACACTTTGTCTTAACAATATTTGCTGCAGGTTCAGGTGCCCCTGGCGGATTATTTGCACCATCTTTAATTATTGGCTCTGCTTTAGGTCAAATAATTGGGATTTTGCAAAGTAATTTAGTTGGTATTGAACAACCAACAATTTTCGCTCTAGCAGGAATGGGTGCATTCTTTTGTGCTGTGTCAAGAGCGCCGATCACAGCAGTAGTAGTTATTTTTGAACAGACACAAGACTTTCGTTTGGTGTTACCACTGATGATTGTTTCTATTGTGGCTTTATTGGTGGCAGAAAAGATAGATAAGAAATCTTTATCTGACCTAGTTTTAGATTTAAAAGGTCTACAACTTAACAAAGAAACCTCAGCAAATGATTATTTGAGTAATATTCGCGCCGATCAAGTTATGCACACTCCTGTGGAAACTCTTGATTTTAATTTAACTTTAGATGAAGTTAAGCAGAAATTTTCTAGTTCTACTCATCGAGGTTTTCCTGTACTTGACAGTCAAGGTTTGCTGGTAGGTATCGTCACTCAGACAGATTTAGTCTACACTCGGAAACGTCAAGTTCCAGGGAATCATCTTTTAAAAGAGTTTATGACACTCCATCCAATGACAGTTAAGACTAGAGATAATCTGAGTGAGGTTTTAAATCTTTTACATAGATACAAAATTAGTCGTTTACCTGTGATGGAGGGTCGTCATCTTGTGGGGATTATTACTGATACTGATATCATTAAAATAGAATCAGAGCAATTAATAGGTGAGACAAACTCAAGAACTAACCCTCCAGAACCATCTTATGTAGTTTATCAAACACGAGCGCCTCAAATTGGTAATGGTCGGTTGTTAGTACCTTTGAGTAATCCTCGTACTGCTCCTGCATTATTAAGGTTGGCTGCTGTAATTGCTCGGCAACGCAATTATGAACTAGAATGTCTGCAAATTGTAATTGTACCTCGTCAAAATTCTCCTGCTGAGACTGTGGTAGATACAACTGAGAGTCGTCGTTTGTTGGCAATGGCAGAACGCATAGCTACAGATTTACAAATTCCCATCCATACTCAAGTGCGGGTTGGTCACGATATTGCTGATGCTATTTTGGAAACTGTTAAGGAGAGACATATATCTTTAATATTGATGGGTTGGAAGGGTGATATTGCACCTGGTCGTATTTTTGGGAGTATTGTGGATACTCTGATGCAACAAGCTATTTGTGAGGTTGTGGTAGTGAAGTGGGGTGGTGAGAAATTTAGAGAGAGAGAAAAGTTTTCAGGTGTTGCTAATGAAAAATTTAACCCTTATTCTGATTATGTGTACTCATTTTTAGGATGGCGACAATGGTTAGTACCTCTTAGGGATATTCCGACACAAGCAGCAGCAGTTAAACTTTTGCCTGCTTTAGTTTCTTTGAGTGTGAAGCCAGAAATTCTTCTATGTCAAGTCTGTACTCAATCTGTTGTTAATCCTAATATTCAGGAAATGCAGCAAGCTGCTAGAATGCTAAAACACAGATTACATACTGAGGTGATGGCTACTACAGTCTGTTCTAAATCTGTTTCAGAGGCTGTGGTTGATTTGGCTAATGCTCATCACTCTGATGTTGTGGTTATTGGTGCTAGTAAGGAGGGATTTTTGAGGCACATGATTAATGGTAACATTCCAGAGGCGATCGCTCGTGGTTGTGATTGTACTGTGATTTTAGTGCGAGCTGCGAATAATTAGGGTTTGCTGAAAAATTTTTTTGTAATGAGTAGGGGAGTAGGGGAGTAGGGAGTAGGAGAGTAATTCTTTTATATCAAATCCGCTTGCCACGGTTCCCGAAAAATCGGAGTAACAAGAAACCGGGTTTGTGGGAGGTCAATTTTAGTATTGTAGGGTATTTGAGACAAACCCGGTTTCTCTGCTTTTTTATACCGATACTAACAAATTTGATATTACTTAACTATGCGCCCAAAATCCTAACTTTTTGAGGATCAAGCAGCTCAAAACTAGGTACTTTTTCGAGGCATAAAAAGCCTCAAAGCCTTATTTGTCAATATTTTTAGATTTAATCAGCCAGCCCTAACTATTGTACAATAAATGAAGCAAACATCAATTTTAGCCTCAAACCCTTATTTGTCAATATTTTTAGATTTAATCAGCCAGCCCTAACTATTGTACAATAAATGAAGCAAACATCAATTTTAGGCTCAAACCCTTATTTGCCAATACTTTGAGATTTAATCAGCCAGCCCTAACTATTGTACAACAGATGAAGCAAACATCAATTTTAGGCTTAAACCCTTATCTGTCAATATTTTTAGATTTAATCAGCCAGCCCTAACTATTGTACAACAGATGAAACAAACATCAATTTTACGCTCAAACCTTTATCTGTCAATACTTTGAGATTTAATCAGTCAGTCCTAACTATTGTACAACAGATGAAGCAAACATCAATTTTAGGCTCAATTTTAGGCTTAAACCCTTATCTGTCAATATTTTTAGATTTAATCAGCCAGCCCTAACTATTGTACAACAAATGAAGCAAACATCAATTTTAGGCTCAATTTTAGGCTTAAACCCTTATCTGTCAATATTTTTAGATTTAATCAGTCAGCCCTAACTATTGTACAACAAATGAAGCAAACATCAATTTTAGGCTCAAACCCTTATCTGTCAATATTTTTAGATTTAATCAGTCAGCCTTAACTATTGTACAACAGATGAAGCAAACATCAATTTTAGGCTCAAACCCTTATCTGTCAATATTTTTAGATTTAATCAGCCAGTCCTAACTATTGTACAATAGATGCAGTAAACATCAATCTATGCAAAGAGACTGATATAGCTGCTGCACTTACTCCGCGTTTGATATGCGTAGCAAAGCGACACCGATGTTCTATTGCTACTTTCATGCAACAAAACCGAAATTATCTATATCTTTAATTCCTGTTCTCAGTTATAGCGGTTTTCACAAAGGTAGACTACAAAACTTCTTACTTCTTCCTTTCAACCTAAATCTCTGTACTCTAAAAAACATGAAAACTGCTATAAGTGTTCCCTGTTCCCTCCTTTCTGGAGATGTCTAATTAATTGTTAATCAACCTCAAAGTGCAACTGATAAAGTCTCAAACTCGGATGTTCAGTTAAATACCAATGACAGCCAATATTAGCAGGTGAAGGTCTTTTATTCAGTCGATACAAAAACATTGGTTCTTCTCTCAAAATTGCTTTCAACATCAAATCTTCCCAGTCTTCATTGCCATGGTCAAAAATTAAATAAGACTTACCAATATATCCTGTTTTTATCAATACCTTTAGTAACCATCCCACAATTTCCTCAGTTTTTTCTAGAGAAAATTCACTATCTGTTAAACCATAAGTTTCAACCTCTAGTTTTTCTGATTTAGGTTGTAGTGTTGCCAAGAAAGCTGATATAATTTTTTTTAGTTTTTTCATATTTACAGACTCAACTGCTTCATAAAATCGATATAAAACGTCATATAGCATGATATTCTACTGTTTACTTCCTGTCTCTTGGTCAGCATTCCCTCTCTTGGTGCGCGTTCCCTTGCGACTTTCGTCGTCGCGGGGTCGCACCGCTTGCGTCTTACGCCGACGCGGGGTCTGACCGCCTTCCACCGGAACTGTCGGCAGCACTCCGTCCACAGGCATTCACGATCAAGCCGACCGCCCGATCGCAAATTGATACTTGCGTTTAAATCTCTATCTATTGACAAGCCACAGTCAGGGCAATCATACCTTCTCAGGTTTAACGGCATATCTTGGACGTGACCACACCTGCAACAAGTCTTTGATGATGGAAAAAATCTATCTACTACTACTAACTCCGAACCGTACCATTGGCATTTATATTCTAGCTGTCGTCTAAATCCGTAAAATCCTTGGTATGCAATGGATTTAGCTAGTTTGTGGTTAGATAACATTCCACTAACGTTCAAATCTTCTATGACAATTGTGCCGTGGTTTTTGGCTAAGTATGTTGTCAATTTATGAAGTGCATCTTTGCGGATGTTTGCTACTTTTCTATGCAGCCTAGCTATCTTAAGTTGTGCTGCCCTCCAGTTAGCTGAACCAATAATTTTATTCCGGTTAATATACTGTAGCCGAGAAAGTTTGGGTTCAAGCTTACGGTATGACTTTAAACTTTCAAAAACTTTCCCATTGCTTAATGTTGCTAAGGTTTTTACGCCTAAGTCAACACCTACAACTTCTGTAGTTTTTGTTTTTGAAGTCGGAGTAAATTCAAAAGCTAAACTAAGATACCAATCACCCGCTTGTCTACTAATAGTTATTTTCTGAGTTGTTGCCTCAATGGGTTCATAAGTTTTCACCCAACCAATGAAAGGGAGTTTATGACTCCATCCGTTTAATTCTATTGGCTTTCCACAATTATCAATTGTGGAAAGCGAAGCATTCCGTTTGCGAAGCATTCCGAAGGAAAGGAAAAGAATCATGTTTACCTTTTTTCTTAAACCTTGGATATTTACTCAACCCTTGTTTGCGTTTGCGAAGCATCCCGTAGGGTAGCATTCCGTTTGCGAAGCATTCCGAAGGAAAGGAAAAGAATCTCTTAAATGCTTCACCCAAGTTAATGTTTGCGTTTGCGAAGCATCCCGTAGGGTAGCATTCCGAAGGAAAAGCATATTGGTATACTCTGGAAGATAAGTTTTTCATCCAGGGTGTTAGTGGTTTTGTATGATTGGTAAAAACCTCTCTTAGCTTGCGAGCCTTCGGTTTATAACCATCTTTATAAGCAGCATTCCATAAACTTAGACCCCAATTATAACACCATCTGCTATAACCTGCGTGTTGAGCCAAGAGTGTTTTCTGCTTGTTATTCAGTTTGAGTTTGGTTCGGATGGATTTCATGTAGGGTATTGACAGTATAATGGTATACTTTTTAACGTATTAAATCGTTATTCTTTGATTAAGTCAATGCTCTATCTTTATTCTACTACCAACTCAGTTAAATAATGTAACAAATAATTCCTAAGCTCCACTTGTGAAATGAGAACCTGAAATGATTTTCAATCCTACATTCCACACTTCAAAACCTAGTATAAAAGCTCTAGGTCTCCATCCAACTAGCGACCTATAGGAGGGGAGAGTGGTCGCCAGTTGAAAAAATAAATTCAATAGTTAATGTTTTTGGCGATCGCCGACAATTTACACAACATTACTGAAAACCCTACATTGGAGATGAAAAGTGGCTATAAAAGGTATAGATTTCAGCATTAATCAATTCCTATTGTTTCCGAGAGAAAATCGGCTGTAGATTTAACTAGAGCGATCGCATTCTCATATACCATCCGAGTTGGCCCTAAAACTCCTACACTTCCTAGAGGAATTGTCCCATTCCCATAGGTTGCAGAAACTAAGGCACAACCTTGGATGGGTTCCAAGGGATTTTCTGAGCCAATTCTAACTTTCACCTGCTTATCTGTTTTTTTCCCGGTAGCTCCAAATATTAAAGGCCACAGTTCCTCTTGTTTTTCTTCAAGTAGGTGAATAATAGTTTGGACTTGTTGCAGTTGGGAGAATTCTGGTAAACGCAATGCTTCTGCTATACCACTAATCATAATTCTGGTATAATCAGGTGTCTGAGAACGGAGAGTTAAATTTTCCAATAGATTTTTGATCGATTCAGTGTACTTCTCAAACTCCCGGTCTAGTTCACTCCAGTCCAATAAAGATAATTCTCCTATTGCCCGGTCTCGTAATTGGCTATTCAAAAAATTTGATAATATCTGTAACTCTCTATCAATATCCTCTGGGTTGGAAAGTACCGAATTATCTGGTGAATTTTGTCGATCGTTTGTTTGATTTATTGCCCCCAAGTCCATCATTAGTGACTGAGTTTCATAAGTATTTGTCACGACAATTAGCATAATTTTTTCTGCTTCGACTTGTACCAGTTGGAGGTGTCGTAGCTTGGCCGTGGAAGTCTGAGGCATTGTCACCAAAGAAATATAACCACTGAGAGTAGCTAAAATTTGAGCTGCTCCCTGAAGTACAGCCTCTAGGCGACCTTCTGGCCAATTCAGTTGTTTTTGTAAAAGTTCTTCAACTTCAAAAGCCAAATTTTCTGAAGGTGTCATTAATTGATCGACATATATTCGGTAGCCTGAGTCTGAGGGAACTCTTCCGGCTGAAGTATGAGGTTGATATAAAAGTCCACTTTTCTCTAAAAAGCTCATCCCATTACGAATGGTTGCTGGACTAACACTGAGATTATACTCTTCTACTTCTACAAGGGACTTTGAGCCAACTGGCTCTGCTGTCGCAATATAGTGGCGAACTGTTGCCCAAAGAATATGTTGATGACGATTATTAAGCTTAACTTGCACTGACATAGATGTAGGGTGAGTATATCGGTAAGTTTCCAGACAATAGCAGAAAATAATTATCTTAGTTAATCAAAACATTAGAGTTATTTTTCTTAATATAACTTGGTGCTTCGTTATGATATAAGCATATTCTGCTAAAAAATATGTAGTTAAAGAAACTTTTCTACTTAATAATCATAAAGTTTTTGCTGTCTAATAGCGCGGTATACTTTTATCTACGACTAATGAGTAGACATCTATACCACCAATAATATTTTTAACATTAGTAAAACCTTGACTCTTCAACCATTGGCACATTTGAGCAGAACGCATCCCATGGTGGCACAAAACTAATGTTTCTTGCTCGGAGTCTAAATGGACATGAATTTGGTCTGACCATTCGGGAAACTGACTTAAGGGTAAAACTTTAAAACCGTTGATAAAGGCTATTTCTACTTCTTGTGGCTCTCGAACATCTACTAATTGTAAATTTTCAGGAATACCATTTGTTAGGCGACTTGCTAGGTCTTGGACAGTAATTTCAAGCATAGGTTCTTCGGAAAACTTTTGTGACATTTTTGTTAGATACAAGAATTAATTTATTTATTAATAGAATAGTATAAATGTTAAACATTAAGTTGTTAATTCTACATTCCGCAGCTTAATGGTACTATTGGATAATTTTTTTTCAAGGCTATCATAGTGATTCTTTGATAATCGTGAATTACCAGTTAAGTCTGCGTTAGATTTGAGGAGGTTTCAGTGAGAAAAAAATATGATTACTATGGAGATTTGAAAAATAAATCTGAGTTGACAAAAATGTGTAGAGATGTTTTGACTAGCACCCCACCAGGAACAATTCGTAAGCTGACTGCTAATAGCTGAATGCTTACAACAATTCTTAAAGAAAATTCACCTGAATATTTACTAGGAAAATGGATTTTGTTGCGACGGCGACCGCACATTTCAATGTCCGATAATCCCCAGCTCAAAATAGCTCTTCATTCCTGGGGAAAATATAGTGCATTTAATTATAAAAATAAGGATGGAGAATGGGAGCCTTACTCATATAGAAAAGCTTTAAATGAACCAGAACAAAATAATAAGAAAGATGTATTAGAAGCCTTTAGGTATGAAGTTAGGGAGCAGAATTACTTGATTTAGCGACAAAAGATGCCTTTAATGTTCATACAGACTATATCATTCCAATGCATGTTTTGATGTCGGATTTTTTAAAAGATGAAGAATCCAATATTAATGAGATAAATGTAGATACCAAAATTGATAATTTGGGGACTGAATGGCGAGTTTTATCTGATATAAATTTAGCTATGAAATGGGAAAAATGCCATCAGAAAAACGCTAAATTAAGGCTGTTCATTAATTGATAATTGATAATGGATAATTGATAATTACAAGAAGGTTAAAACCGTTACGGAATTGAATATCGGGAAATATCCTAGCACTTTTTT
>NZ_LGSU01001288.1 GCF_002260545.1 Hydrocoleum sp. CS-953
AAGATGATGAGTATAAAGAGTCGGGTATGTATTGGAGTTGGGGAAATCGTCAAAAGAAAGATCGTCGGTCTTTTGTACAAGAGGTGTCTGATGAAGCGAGTGATGATGATAAGGCAATTAAGCTTTGGGAACTTAGTTCAAAATTGGTGGGTTTAGCTTAATTTTTTGACAATGCAGGACTTACGCAGATGAACCCAGAAACCCGGTTTCTCCTAGATGTCTATAGTTCAAAACAATGGTTTATCCAAGAAACCGGGTTTCTTTGCGTAAGTCCCGATCATTTTGGTCAATCCTCTTTTTTTAAGAAGAGGTAATTATTAATTATTAATTACAGGACTTACGCAGCTGAACCCAGAAACCCGGTTTCTCGTAGACATCTATTGCTCAAAACAAGGATTTATCGTAGAAACCGGGTTTCTTTGTAATTATTAATTCTTGAAAGTTTATGGCTATTCTAAACCTCAAACCTACTCACAAACCTATCAAATTATATTACCAAAATTTAAAAAAGTTTCAACAGTTGAATGCTGTTAATGAAGGGGCGGTAAAAGTTGCTTTTGCTGACTTGTTAACTGCTTGTTGTCAACAGTTTAATTGGATGTTGGTACAAGAAAAGAGTATTCAATTAACTAAGAAAAAACTAATCCGAGTTGATGGGTTATTAGTTAGGGATGATACTCTTAAACATGGTATCTGGGAAGCGAAAGATAGTGAGGATGATTTAGCTAAAGAAGTACAAAAGAAGTTTAAACAAGGTTATCCGAAAGATAATATTATTTTTCAGTCTCCCGAACGGGTGATTATTTGGCAAGGGGGAAAACAGGTTTATGATGGAGAAATTACTAAACCGGAAGCTCTGGTAGAAAGTCTGAAGTTATTTTTTGAATATCGCCCACCCCAGATAGAAAATTGGGAAAAGGCAGCTACAGAGTTTGGGGAAAGAGTTCATAATTTAGGGGAAAAATTAGTTGAGTTAATTCAGAGTCAACGCAAAACTAATAAAAAGTTTATTGCTGCGTTTGATGGGTTTAGTAATATTTGCCGTCTGTCGATTAATCCGAATATTTCTGATGCAGCGGTGGAAGAAATGCTGATTCAGCATTTGTTGACGGAACGAATTTTTCGCCAGATTTTTGATAATCCAGATTTTAGTCGCCGGAATATTATTGCGGTGGAAATTGAGAAGGTTATTAATGCTTTAACCTCGAAGTCTTTTAGCAGGAATCATTTTTTGGAGGAGGTAGATTATTTTTATTTGGCGTTAGAAGAAGCTGCTAAAACTATTAAGGAGTATAGTGAGAAACAGCATTTTTTAAACACGGTTTATGAGAAGTTTTTCCAAGGGTTTGCTGTTAAGGTTGCTGATACTCATGGCATTGTTTATACACCCCAATCTATTGTTGATTTTATGGTAAAAAGTGTTGATGAGATTTTGAGAAAAGAGTTTAAGAAGTCTCTCAGTCATAAAGGGGTACATATTCTCGATCCGTTTGTAGGAACGGGTAATTTTCTAATGCGAATAATGCGGGAAATTAAGAAAACTTCTCTACCTGATAAGTATAAGAATGAGTTACATTGTAATGAGGTGATGTTGTTACCTTATTATATTGCTTCGATGAATATTGAGCATGAATATTTGGAGGCAACGAAAAAATATGAGTCGTTTGAAGGTATTTGTTTGGTGGATACTTTTTCTGTTCAAGAAGCGTTACAGTTAGATTTGTTTACTCCCGAAAATACTCAACGGGTGCAACGACAGCAAGATTCAAATATTTTTGTAGTTATTGGTAATCCTCCTTATAATGCTTGGCAACAAAATGAGAATGATAATAATAAAAATCGGAAGTATGGAGAAGTAAATCGACGGGTAGCTCAGACTTATTCTAAAGACTCAAAAGCGACGAATAAAATTTCTCTTTTAGACCCTTATGTAAAAGCTTTTCGTTGGGCTGCAGATAGAATTAAAGATGAGGGAATTGTGGCTTTTGTCACTAATAGTAGTTTTATTGATGCGATTGCTTTTGATGGGATGCGACAACATTTAGCCAAAGATTTTGATGTGATTTATGTTTTAGATTTAAAGGGAAATGTCAGAAAAGACTCAATGCGAGAAGGTATCCCCATTGGAGAAAAACATACTGTGTTTGGTTTAGCTGCAATGGTGGGTATAGCGGTGACATTTTTAATCAAACGAAAAGATAAAGGTATTAAAAAGCATCAGATTTTTTACAGTGAGGTTGATTGGAAAGCTACTCGTCAAGAAAAATTTGCTTTCCTGGAAAAAGCAAAAACATTTGCTGGCATTGACTGGCAAGAAATTAAACCGGACAAAAAAAATACCTGGTTAACGGCAGGGTTGCAAGCTGACTTTGAAACTTTTATCCCAATGGGAACTAAGGAAACTAAAGCTGCAAAGGGAAAAGTAACCGATACTATTTTTAAATTATTTAGCAACGGAGTAAAGACTAATCGCGATGTTTGGGCTTATAATTTTAATCCTGATAAATTAGCAGAAAATGTTCAACAGACGACCGCTACTTATAATGAACAAGTCAGGAAATGGCAGGATAGGCAAGACAGATCGGTTAAAGTCGATGATTTTGTCACTTATGATGATACTAAAATTAGTTGGTCTTCAACTTTAAAAAACCATTTAAAGCGAGGAATTATCGTAGAATATGACCAAAATCATATTAGACAGTCTCTTTATCGTCCTTTTACGAAATCTTGTCTTTACTTTGATGCTCACTTAAACGAGGCTCGCTATAAATTTCCCTACATATTCCCTACCCCGGAGACTGAAAAAGAGAATCGGGCGATCGCTGTTGCAGGAATTGGTGATAGAAAAGGATTTGGTTGTATGGTTAGTCAATATGTTTTAGGTTTAGATTTTGCATTTGAAAAAACCCAATGTTTTCCCTTCTACACCTACGACGAAGATGGAAGTAACCGCCAAGAAAATATCACTGATTGGAGCTTAGACACCTTTCGCCAAAAATACCAAGACGAGGCGATCGCTAAATGGGATATCTTCTATTATATCTACGCCCTCTTACACCATCCCACCTATCGAGAAAAATACGCCGATAACCTCAAACGAGAATTACCCCGCATACCCTACGCTCCAGACTTTCACGGATTTGCCAAAGCCGGAAAACGCCTCGCCGAAATTCACATCAACTACGAACAACAAGAGGAATATTCGTTAACATTTATCGAGAATGAAGAAGTTCCCTTAAATTGGCGAGTCGAAAAAATGAAACTCAGCAAAGACAAAACCCAATTAATTTATAACGAGTTTCTCACCTTAGCGGATATTCCCCCAAAAGTCTTTGAATATCGTCTCGGAAATCGATCAGCTTTAGATTGGATTAGCGATCGCTACCAAGTAAAAATAGACAAACGGAGTCAGATTGAAAATGACCCCAACCGCTTAGACGACGAACAATATATTGTGCGATTAATCGGTCAAGTAATTACAGTTAGTTTAGAAACAGTAGATATTGTTAATGGGTTGCCATCGCTAGATTGAAGTCAGAAAATCAATATTCAATTTTGTAACACAACCTTCCAGGTTGTTACAGCCTAGAAGGCTGTGTTACAGATGTAGCTCACGATCATCAAAAGTGCTATAAGTAGACCTCTCCAGAAAATAAATTTGCCCTTTATTTAGCATAAGCTAGAGTTGTAAAATTTCCAGATTGAACCCAGAAACCCAGAAACCGGGTTTTTTCGTAGATATTTATTGCCAAAACAACGATTTATCCTAAAAACCCGGTTTCTTTGCCTACAGCGCTTTTCAAATGAAGGAAGCACATCGCGTTGGGTTTCGTTCCTCAACCCAACCTACATCTGCTGAAAATATCTTCCCTATTCCCTATTCCCTATTCCCTATTCCCTGTTCCCTGCTATAATACCAAGAAACTTGTCAATAAATACCACGATTTCTTTAATGTACCTATATTACACCCTTGGACTTATACTTTTACTATCAGTAATAGGCATTGTGCTTTACCTGAAAAATCCTCGCAGTTATGAATCATCAGAAACTGTAGCCAATTCCTACGACGAATGGACAGAAGACGGCATCCTCGAATTTTACTGGGGCGAACACATTCATTTAGGTCATTATGGCTCGCCCCCACAAAGGAAGGATTTCTTGACTGCAAAATATGACTTTGTACATGAAATGGTTAAATGGGGCGGTGTCGATAAGCTACCCCGTGGTACTACTGTTATAGATGTAGGTTGTGGAATAGGTGGTAGCAGCCGTATTTTAGCCAAAGAGTATGGATTTAATGTTACGGGTATTACTATTAGTCCTCAACAAGTACAACGCGCACAGGAGCTAACCCCTGAAGGAGTTGACGCTAAATTTAAGGTAGATGATGCTTTAGCACTCTCTTTCCCAGATAATAGTTTTGATGTAGTTTGGTCTATTGAAGCAGGACCTCATATGCCAGATAAAGCCAAATATGCTCAAGAAATGATACGAGTATTAAAGCCTGGTGGAATATTGGTTGTAGCTGACTGGAATCAGCGAGACGATCGCCAAAAACAACTTAATTTTTGGGAAAAACCTGTAATGCGTCAATTATTAGAGCAGTGGTCTCATCCGGCTTTTTCTAGTATCGAAGGCTTTTCGGAACTAATAGCAGAAACTGGATTAGTAGAAGGGGAAGTAACAACTGCAGATTGGACGCAGGAAACTCTTCCTTCTTGGTTTGATTCTATTTGGCAAGGTGTAATTAAACCTCAAGGGATGATTCGCTCTGGTTTATCAGGGGTGATTAAATCTTTACGAGAAGTACCCACTTTGCTACTAATGCGTCTGGCATTTGGGAACGGCCTTTGTCGCTTTGGAATGTTCCGTGCAGTCAAAACTAATTCAGTTTCAAAATCAGCAGATAATATGGAAACTGAAGTAGTAAAAGTTTAATCTAATTAGGACTTACGCAAAGAAACCCGGTTTCTAGGATAAATGGTTGTTTTGAGCAATAGACGTCTAGGAGAAACCGGGTTTCTAGGTTCACCTGGTAACTCCTACAGCGGTTTAATGATAAATAAACAATCATACTGACTCCTTACTCATTACTCCTTATATCATGTTCGGTTGAATAGTTATGATTAGGATATAGATCGAAGAGATACCTCAAACCCTTGAGATTGCTATCCGTTCCGGAATGCTCCGCAAACCTTCCACTCCGTTCCAGTCGCAATGACTTTATAGTTAGTGTTTATCCGAACATGATATTACTCATTACTCCTGCAACAGTTATTCAAATGAAAACCGCTGTAATAAAAAAAGTAGCCTATTAAAGACTACTTTTGTTGATTGATTCATTAATTTTAAAAAATAGATGATAAATGTTAGATGAAAGTGATATCCATCTCAAGCTACTTTTTCTTTTTTCTTAATTTGCTGTTCGCAAGATTTAATAATTACCCATCTTCCTGTTTTGGGGTCGCGAATAGACTGAAAAGGATTTGACTTTAGTGGTTTCGTACAGTTTTTAGTATCCATGATGCACTCCTTACTTTAGATCTAGTATCTCATAAAAATTACTAATAGTATGTGACTGCTGAAGATATTCAATGTGATTAATGACAATATTTTAAGTGATTTGGATCACTTTTCGATCAACCACACCATCATAACCAAAACTCTGTAGGGGCGAATGCCATTTCCTAAGGTCATGCTCCGCAAACGCCCCTACTGTGGTCTACTGAAATAAAAACTGCTGTAAATAAACCCGCCCCCATGCACCAGCCAAACCTGTAGGGGCGGGTTCATCCCAAAATATTGAACTACCCAATAATTGACACTCCACGGACTAAAGTCGCGTGGATTCGTTACTAGGAGCTGTAAATCGGGTTAAAACCACGATTTTCACATTGCACGGTTCCCGAAAAATCGAAACGGCCACATTGCCAGTACCGTACCGTAGTACGCATACAGCAGCAGCTCACTAGGCGGTGCCAATTGCCACTACTCTCTCCGGTCAAAGACCATTGAGGCTACTTTTTTTAGTTATTGGTTGATTCACACAGCGAAGAGGTACAACGTGCTGACTAACGGCTGGAAACAGAGTGCTGGCAAGCACCGAGCTACCTTTTCGATTAACTACCATTTAACTGAAGCGTCCATTAGCTATCGGGCTTTCACCATGATTCAGAGGTCTTCGTGTCTTTAAGAATTAATGATAACACATTTTTTTGAATACGGGTTAAAACCCGTCGGGTCGTTTTCATCCAGCCGTTAAAACTGGCACTTTTCCAACTTCCCGAAAATTTACGATGAAATAGGGGGCGGGTTTAGCAAAATCTTTGACATCAGCAGGATGTTATCGTCAAAACCCGCCCCTACATTGTGCAGGTAATGGTTGGGTGATGCTATCGCCCTTCAACACCCCACTAAGTTTTGATTCATTCTGACTCCTGACTCCTGTCTCCTGACTCCTTATTTTGCTACTATTTCCTCCTGACTCTTAACTCCTGAACCCTGACTCCCATTACCATTACCATTTAACTCGCCAGAACTAGCCAAGTTACCATGATAAGCATTAGTCAACAACTGCTTAATATCATTAATCAAAGGGTAACGAGGGTTTGAACCAGTACATTGGTCATCAAAAGCTTGGTCTGCCAAATCTTCCAACCTGGCAAAAAATTCACCCTCACTCACAGAAACCACATCTTTAATTCCCTTGGGAATACCTACTTGACTCTTCAAGTCTTCAATAGCAGCAATTAACAAATCTACCTTTTCATCCTCAGTTTCTCCACCTAATAATAAATAATCAGCAATTCGAGAATAACGCCATTTAGCATTAGGATATTTATACTGGGAGAAAGTTGCTTGTTTGAACGGCGCATCGGTAGCGTTGTAACGAATAATGTGAGAAATCATCAACGCATTTGCCAAACCGTGAGGAATATGAAAAATAGCTCCTAACTGGTGAGCAATGGAATGGCAAATTCCCAAGAAACCGTTAGCAAAAGCCATACCTGCCATTGTTGCTGCATAGTGCATCTTTTCCCGCGCCTTTGGATCATTAGCACCATTGTTATAAGCAGAAGGTAGATATTTGAAAATTAATCGGATAGCTTCTAACGACAAACCGTTAGTATATTCGGAAGCTAAAACAGAAACATAAGCTTCTACCGCATGAGTCAAAGCATCTATTCCACCAAAAGCAGTCAGACTTTTTGGCATATTCAATACCAACTCTGGATCGACTATTGCCATACTAGGAGTCAAAGCATAATCTGCCAAAGGATACTTAATATCATTCCGGCGATCGGTCACCACAGCAAAAGGCGTAACTTCAGAACCAGTACCCGAAGTCGTAGGTACTGCCACTAAAATAGCTTTCTCACCCAAAGCTGGTAAATCATAAACCCGTTTACGGATATCCATAAACCGCATTGCCAAACCTTCAAACTCAATTTCTGGATGCTCGTACATCAACCACATAATTTTGGCAGCATCCATAGGCGAACCACCACCTATGGCAATAATCACATCAGGATTAAATTTCCGCATCATATCCAAACCCCGGTTCACAGTATCCAGGGAAGGATCGGGTTCTACATCATAAAAGATGTCATATTTAATCTCTACTTCATCGAGAACATCTTCTAAACCACGAGTTATCCCAAGTTCATAGAGTGGTTTGTCAGTGACAATAAACGCCCGTTTTTTACCTGCCAACTCTCGCATGGCAGTAGGTAAAGCTCCATATTTAAAGTAAATTTTTGGAGGAACGCGGAACCACAACATATTTTCTCGACGTTCTGCTACTGTCTTAATATTCAACAGATGGTGAGGTTCAACGTTTTCACTAACGGAGTTGCCGCCCCATGTTCCACAACCAAGAGTTAGGGAAGGATCAAGTCGGAAATTATAGATGTCGCCGATCGCTCCTTGGGAAGAAGGAGTATTAATCAAAACCCTTGCTGTTTCAACAGTATCTTCAAATCGTTTAATATGATCTGCATTAGCAGGAGAAGTATATAGAGCTGCCGTATGTCCCCGTCCACCAAATTCCACTAAACTTTCGGCTTTGTCTACAGCTTCCTCAAAGCTACTTGCATGATACATTGCCAATATGGGAGAGAGTTTTTCGTGGGCGAAGGGTTCTTCATGGTTAATGTCTTCCACTTCACCAATTATAACTCTGGTTGTTTCTGGGATGGAAAAACCAGCCATTTCGGCAATTTTTTGTACTGGTTGACCCACAATTTCTGCATTCAACCGTCCATTGATTAGAATTTTGTTCCGCAGTTTGTCTTTTTCTTCTGGAGTTAAGAAGTGAGCGCCTCGATCTATAAATTCTTGTCTGACTGTATCGTAAACACTATCAACCACAACTACTGATTGTTCGCTGGCGCAAATCATCCCATTGTCGAAGGTTTTACTCAGGATAATTGAAGAGACTGCCATTTTAATATGAGCAGTTTCGTCAATTAAAGCTGGAGTATTACCGGCACCAACTCCCAAAGATGGATTACCAGAGGAGTAAGCAGCTTTAACCATTCCCGGTCCCCCAGTAGCCAGAATCAATTTAACTTCTGAATGCTGCATTAATTGTTGGGATAGGGGAACTGTTGGTTCATCTATCCAACCGATAATGTGTTCTGGTGCGCCTGCTGCTACTGCTGCTTCGAGAACTACTCTAGCTGCTTCGCAGGTACATTTTTTGGCTCTGGGGTGAGGAGAAAATATTATTGCGTTACGAGTTTTGAGACTAATTAATGATTTAAAAATTGCTGTTGATGTGGGATTAGTTGTGGGAACTATTCCAGCAAGAATTCCTACTGGTTCGGCAATTTTTTGAAAGCCAAAAGATTTATCCTCTTCGATGACTCCACAGGTTTTTTCGTTTTTGTATTTGTTATAGATAATTTCTGAAGCAAAGTGATTTTTGATTACTTTGTCTTCTACTACTCCCATGCTTGTTTCTGTGGCTGCCATTTTTGCTAGAGGAATTCTAGCTGCGTTGGCTGCTAGGGCTGCTTTTTTGAAGATGTAGTCTACTTGTTCTTGTGTATAAGTTGCGTATTTTTCTTGGGCTAATTTTACTTTTTGTATGAGTTCTTCGAGTTGTTGCTCGTTTGTTACTTTCATATTTTCTCCCTAACCTAAATTTTGGCTTTTTCTGGAGCTGGTTTAATATCCGACTCTATTATAATTCCATTTTTTTCCTGTCAAGTTAATTTGAGTTATTTTCTCAATTTTTTAATTTTTTTGACATATTTTTTGTTTTTAATATTTAATTGATTTTAAATCTGTATTAAATTGAATTTTATTAACTTGAAATCAGTGTAGAATTA
>NZ_LGSU01001289.1 GCF_002260545.1 Hydrocoleum sp. CS-953
CGCGACATATAAAGCGGAGCTTTGCGTTAGCAAACGCCATCCCATCCTAACGGAATGCTCCGCAAACGACCGCTTGTTTCTCCTTAAAAGGAGAGGCTTTATACCTTTATTTTTCGGTAAAATTCAAAAGATAATCTGCTAACTATAATTATAATATCAACAAAAAAAATATAGTTTATTGAAAAATATACTTGTTCACTGCTAAAAAAAAAGCTGTATATTGTTAGCTAGGAATCAGCATAAAAAAACTATAGATAAGATAGTTAGTTGTTATCAAACAGGTAAATATAAAAAAATCAAACTTTAGTCAAAATTAGAGATTTAAAAACCTTATAAAAACAACACTAACTACAATTATTTAAAACAGGCAATAAATGAGAATTTTAGTTGTAGAAGATGATAAAATTATCGCCGAAACTTTAGCTGATGCCTTAACCAAAGAACTCTTTATAGTTGATATAGCCACAGATGGTCAAGCGGGTTGGCAGCAAGCTCAAGCTTGTAATTATGATTTAATTTTATTAGATTTAATGCTGCCCAAATTAGACGGTATTACTCTATGTCAAAAGTTGCGCTCTATTAATAAAAAAATTCCTATTTTACTTTTAACCGCTCGCGATAACAGTCAAGATAAAATAAAGGGTTTAGATGCTGGAGCTGATGATTATGTAGTTAAACCATTTAATTTGGAAGAACTTTTAGCTAGAATTAGAGCATTATTACGACGGGGAAATGAGTCTGTTTCTGTCATTAAGAAATGGTGTGGTTTATGTTTAAATCCTCAAAGTTGTGAAGTTAGTTACAATGACAAGCAGTTAAATCTTACTCCTAAAGAATATGAAATACTAAATCTGTTGATGCACAATACCCAAAGAGTATTTAGTTGTAGTGTAATTTTAGATCGGGTTTGGGATTTAGAAGACATACCTACAGAAGATACTGTTAGAGCACATATTAAAGGCTTAAGACACAAATTAAAATCAGCAGACGCCCCTAGTGATTTAATTCAAACTGTTTATGGTTTAGGCTATAGACTTAAACAAGAAAAGAATAATTTACCACTAAAAAAAAGTAAAAAAAAGAAGAAAAATCAACCTAATATATCTCAGGAATCTCAACAAAAGCTGCAACAGTCAATAAATAAAATTTGGGATAGAGTTAAGGGAAGTATAAGTGAGCGAATTGATGTGGTAGAACAAGCAGTAATAGCTGGAAAAAATGGAAAATTAGAGACTAATTTGCAACATCAAGCACAACAAGAAGCTCATAAATTAGCAGGTTCTCTGGGTACATTTGGTTTGGCGTATGGCTCAGATTTATCTAGAGAAATAGAAGCTTTATTGGCATCTGAATTACCTATTGATTACACAGAAATTTCTCATATATCTAAACTACTTAGCAGTTTACGCAACGAGATATATCGGCATAGTAGTAATATGGATAATCAACAAAGTATCAATCAGGAACTCAAATCTCTTGATGCGAAATCCTCTACACAAACTTATTTAAGGTATACAGATAGTTTTTCCCAAGAATGTAAATTATTATTAATACTAGAAGATAATTTATTAGCCCAAGAATTAGTGCAGGAAGCTACTACTAAAAAAGTAGAATGTATGGTGGCGAAAAATTCTACATTACTTACAGATATAGATGGTTTTATTAATCATAACTGCAACTTTCATTGCCAAGATTTATTATTTTCTGCAAATGTGGCATTACTAGACCTGGAAATTGCTAGTAATGCGGAAAAAATATTAGCAAAATTTTCTAATCAGATGCCATTTTTACCAGTAGTTGTACTTAATACTCAGGGAGACTTGAGCGATCGAATTAAGATTGCTAAATTAGGGGCATCAGCATATTTAACAAAGCAACTACCAGCAGCTCAAGTAATAGATATAGTATTAGATATCTGGCGAAAAAATCAGANTACCAGTAGTTGTACTTAATACTCAGGGAGACTTGAGCGATCGAATTAAGATTGCTAAATTAGGGGCATCAGCATATTTAACAAAGCAACTACCAGCAGCTCAAGTAATAGATATAGTATTAGATATCTGGCGAAAAAATCAGATCCCCGGAACTGTTATGATAGTAGATGATGATCTGCCAACTTTAGAGGTTATCAAACACATACTAACGCAGTGGGGAATTAAAGTGGTTACTCTGAATGATGAGCGATATTTCTGGAAAACCTTGGAAGATACAGCGCCAGATTTATTAATTTTAGATATAGAAATGCCACATTTTAACGGAATAGATTTGTGTAAAGTTATTCGTAATGACCCTCATTGGAGTGGCATTCCAGTTGTATTTATTACGGCTCACAAAGATCCTAATATTCATAATCAAATTTTTGCTGCTGGTGCTGATGATTATCTTAGTAAACCTTTTAAATATTCTGAGTTAGTCACTCGTATTATTAATCGGATCAAACGGACTCCAAGTATTTAATTTTTTTTTGAATAATCAATATTTATTCTTGATTTTATTGAGTTGAAGATGGCAAAAAAATGATTAAAGATACTTCTAAAAATAAAACAGATTTAATAGCATCCCTCAAAGCTAGTAATGCTAAATTAAAAACAGAAATACGGGAGCGTAAACGAGCAGAAAAAGCTTTACAAGAGCTAGTAAAAACATACCAAGAAACTTCTCTAAAGCTTCGCACTTTAATTAATGCGATGCCAGATATTGTTTGTTTTAAAGATGGTACAGGAAAATGGCTAGAAGCTAATAAGTCAATGCTAGAATTATTTGATCTAGAAAAAGTAGATTATCATGGTAAGTCAGATGCCGAACTGGCAGAAAGTAGTCCTTTTTATCAAGACGCTTTTTTAAATTGCCAACACAGCGATCGACAAGCATGGAACAAAAAAAGTTTGTCGAGGGGGGAAGAGGTCATTCAGAAAAAAGACGGAACTGTAAAAATTTATGATGTAACTAAAGTGCCGTTATTTTATGAAGATGGAACACGGAATGGAATTGTCGTTTTAGGGCGTGACATTACAGAGCAAAAGCAAACAGAAAAAGATATGATCAGGTTAGCTTCTATTGTAGAATCCTCTAATGATGCAATAATTGGTAATACTTTGGCAGGAATTATTCATAGTTGGAACTCAGGAGCAGAAGAAATTTATGGTTACTCTATTTCTGAAGTCAAAGGTCATTCTATTTCCATGTTAGCTGTACCAGAAAGACCAAATGAAATTCCTCAAATTTTNAAAAGCAAACAGAAAAAGATATGATCAGGTTAGCTTCTATTGTAGAATCCTCTAATGATGCAATAATTGGTAATACTTTGGCAGGAATTATTCATAGTTGGAACTCAGGAGCAGAAGAAATTTATGGTTACTCTATTTCTGAAGTCAAAGGTCATTCTATTTCCATGTTAGCTGTACCAGAAAGACCAAATGAAATTCCTCAAATTTTAGCAAATATTACTGCCGGTATTGGTATAGATAATTATGAAACTGTACATCTTAGAAAAGACGGTAAGCACATAAATGTAGCTTTAACAATATCTCCAATTAAAGATACTCAAAATAATGTGATAGGAGTATCAACTATTGCCCGTGACATTAGCGATCGCAAACAGGTAGAACAATCTTTGGAACAACTCCGTCACCAACATCAATTAATTTTAGACTCAGCGGGAGAAGGAATTTGTGTAATAGATATATTTAGTAAAATTTCTTTTGTTAATCCTGCCGCAGCAAAAATGACTGGTTATGGAATTAAAGAGCTGGTAAATAATGACTGGAATTTCATAATTTATGGAGACCAAACTAACAACAAAACTAATCGTATTTCTACAGAAAAAAATAGTCAAGCTTGTGCGGTTAACACAACCTTAGAAAAAGGAATAGTTTGTCAAGTTACTGATGAATTGTTTGGGAGACGAGATGGCACATTTTTTCCCGTAGAATATGTCAGTACACCTATTCTAGAACAAGGAAAAATCACTGGTGCGGTTGTGACATTTAAAGATATTACCGAACGCCTAGCAGTCGAACAGATGAAAGATGAATTTATTTCTGTAGTGAGCCATGAATTACGCACTCCTCTTGCTTCTATTCACGGTGCTTTAGGTTTACTGAAAAGTGGTTTACTAAATCAAGCACCAACAAGAGGTAGAAGAATGTTAGATATTGCTGTTGCGAATAGCGATCGTTTAGTCAGGTTAGTTAACGACATTTTAGATTTAGAGCGTCTTCATTCTCATCAAGTCACAATGGTTAAACAAACTTGCAATGTTTCTGAGTTGATGATACAGGCAGCAAGTGAAATGCAGCCTATAGCAGAGAAAATAGGAGTCAGTTTATCAGTAACACCAATAGATACTAAGTTGTGGGGATGCGCTGACAGATTAATTCAAACTTTGACTAACCTACTGAGTAATGCTATAAAATATTCCTCTACAGGAAAAACTGTATGGTTAACTGCCAGCAAACAACGAATCAATAAAAATCAAGTTAATAACTCCCATCATTTGACTTGCGGGATTCAAGGTGATTGTGCTGTAGCGCCAGCTTGTGGAATTAATTATGGGGATCAAGTTTTAATCATGGTTAAAGATCAAGGACGAGGTATTCCTGCTGATAAAATAGAAAGTATTTTTGGTCGCTTTCAACAAGTTGATGCTTCTGATTCTCGCCAGAAGGGAGGAACGGGTTTAGGTTTAGCTATTTGTCGTAGTATAGTCCAACAACATGAAGGCCAAATTTGGGCAGAAAGCACTTTGGGAAAGGGCAGCACTTTTTTTGTTGCTTTACCAATTTTGGATTAAAGTTTTTAAGAATTTAGAATTTAGAATTTAGAATTTAGAATTACCTATTCTTATAAATAATAGGAAAAAGGCACGGAAAATTATTTTTTGAGTAAATTTAAAAATAGGGAATAGGGAATAGGAAAGATATTTTTCTACTTATTCTTAAGCTAATATTTTTCTAGGGTAATTAACAGCTAAAGTCGAATGACAAAAAAACGAATTTTACTAATAGACGATCAAGATGATATTAGGGAAGTAGCCCAACTTAGTTTAGAAATGGTTGGTGGTTGGCAAGTAATTACTGGTAGTTCAGGTAGAGAAGGTATTACTAAAGCAGAACTCGAACAACCAGATGCTATTCTCTTAGATGTAATGATGCCTGAACTAGATGGATTTGCTACTTTTCAAGAATTACGAGCTAATCAGGCCACGAAGCAAATTCCAGTAATTTTCCTGACAGCGAAAGTTAGTTCAGACGATAAGCGTCATTTTTTTGAATTGGGAGTAAATGGAGTAATTACTAAACCCTTCGATCCTATGTCTCTAGCAACCGAAATAGAAACAACTTTGGGTTGGGATTCTTAACGAAGTCAGAAGTCAGAAGTCAGAAGTCAGAAGTTGTTTTTGTAACGGGGATGCGTGAGCAACCCTCCAAAAAACATTTCGCCAATCAAAGGGGGGGTTGCGCGACCCAATTATTTTGATAAATAGCAATTGACCTAAGTGCCCTCTAGAAAATTAATCTTGACAAAAATAATTATTTGTGATAATTAAAAATTAATAAAATATTAAAATTAAAAAAATTATGACTTGAGTAGATAAAATCATCCAGATAACTAATAATCTGAGATAAACTTAAGAATATATATTTTGTAAAGTAAAGCTGTAGCCGTAGATGTCAGACTGGGAATTTTTGCTACAGAAAGAAGGCGACCAAACCTGGCTACCTTTAGAATCAGCCGATGTGGAAATTCTAGAAGGTCGCTATCGCATTGTGGCTAATACTCATATAGCCAATACAGAAGTCCAAATTCGGATTATTCACGATTCTACTGAAGAAATCCCACCTATAAGGCGAGTTCATAAACGTTCTAGTCGTACCCACTCTCAAGGTCTCATATCTATTATCCCCTTTACCCGCCTCAAGCCTGGTAAGTGGGAATTTCTTTGTCTAGCTAAACTAACCACATCATCAAAAGAAACAAAGGAACATATTGTCCATCTAGAAGTATTGCCCACAGAGTATGATAGTTCAGATTTTTCACAACAACTAGAACCACAGAATCAGGAATTATATACAGTAGCAGATCCTCAACCCCAGCCCAAGGATTTAATTACTAATGAAAATATATCTTTTTTTTCAGATCAAGTAGACACAGATGAAGCAGGAATTAATCTAGAGGAAAATACAGTCAAAAATAATCCTGAATTGACTAAACTTGAGACAATTAAATCAGATGAAATAGAATTATTAGATAGTCAGATTCAAGATGAATCAAAAGCATTATCTCAAGAATCAGAGATTAGGGAAAATATTACTGATTTACTAGATAGTGGTCAACAAGAACAGGCAAATATTCAAACTCAAAACCAAGAAGTCAAAAATATAGAGAATCAATTAAAAGAACTAACTGAAACTCTAATCAATAACTCATCAATATTGGGTAAACTTCAGCCAGAACAAGAAATAGAACTAGAGCAAAATCCAGCTCCAAATCAAGAAACAGATAGAGATACTAAAACCCAAAATAACTATACTCTAAATTACCCTTTAGAGCTAACCTTAGATCGAGCATCTTACATTGCTAAACCAGGAGAAGCATTAATTATATCTGGGCAGATAATTCTTGATAATCAAAATCAGAATATTCAATCTAATGAAGGCTTTAATAACCTGCCCTTGCAGAATAATCTAACAAAAAAAGATTCTACTATTACAGAAAATAATACTCCCATAGTCAATGGGAACTTAAAAATTTGTTTGCGTAATCCTCAAACTTCAGAAATTTTAATTGAAGTACAGCAAACTCTACCAGACCAAGTAACACCTATTATATTTGCCTGTACAATTAATGTGCCGGAAAATATTAAAACTCATCTAATATTAGGAGAAATTATTCTCACAGATAATACTCAAACTATAGCCAATCAATCTTTCACAATTACAGCACCACTTCAGAATTGGTTGGCAGCAATTGATGAAAATTTTGTTGAAGATAAGCATCAGGGAATTACTTCAAAAACAAAAACTTTAGCAGGAAGAAAACCAGAGCAAAAACCCCCTTCTTTTCTGGAATTAGTAGAGAAAATTAATCAGACTCAACCAGATCAGAAAACACATAAAGAGCAATCTTTACCACCACAAATCTATAAACCTATTACAGGTGAGTCAGATTCTGAAGCACTAGAATTACCAACATTTGGAAATCCACTACCAGATAATGTGGCTAAAGATGCAACTCAGATTAATGATTTGTTGGCTAAGTCAAATACTCCTAAAGAGCAAGATGAAATAGATGATGTTTGGAAAAATTTAGATCGGTCTGAAGAGGAGATAAGTTCACAAGTAGAAATAGAAAAGTCAGAGTCAGAAACTATTAATAAAGAAGAAGAAGTACCTGCTGAGAATAAGCAAAATCTTGTGCCCTTTCCCACAGAATTTTCTCCTAAAAACAAGGATTTTAAGGCTTTAAAGTTAGAGGATAGATTCTTTTCCAAGGCTTATTCCTTGAGCAATGATTCTGAATTATTGCAATGGATGAAGGCTTCTTCTTTACAACCAACTGAGGAAAAAGACAAGGGTACAGAATTAGAGAATACATCAGAATCTAACCAGAAAACTGAAGAAGAATTACAGGATAATGATTCTATAAGTGTAATGGTTGATGATGAGGAATTTGCTAGTGGCAATAATGATGAAATTAATTGGGAAGCGCAAGAATTTGTGGTGGAAGATGAACCACTAGAAGAAATTTTACCAAACCAAGAGAAGCAATGGAATTTTGGTTTAGGTAATATTTCTCAAGAGCAGGATGAATCAATTTCGACACAGCCTTATATTTTACCTGATGAACAACCATTGCCAGTTCCTCATTTAGAAGTGCTGG
Organism: Hydrocoleum sp. CS-953; assembly: GCF_002260545.1. Lineage (GTDB taxonomy): Bacteria > Cyanobacteriota > Cyanobacteriia > Cyanobacteriales > Microcoleaceae > Trichodesmium. The sequence goes on from NZ_LGSU01001289.1 coordinate 7,882, forward strand.
GTAAGGATGTGATTGCCGGAAGAGCGGTAAAAGTTAGGGTACAATTACCAGAAGGTTTACCTAGGATTTATGTTAAAATTTGGGTTTACGATCGCCAAGCTCAAACAATAGTAGCTGGACCACGTTGGTTAACTGATTTTATTCCAAATGGAATGGGGGAAATAGAAGTAATTACAGAATTGGATATTGCTTATGGTTGTTTGGAAGTTAAGTTTGAGGCGATCGCTGCAGAAGTCCAAACTAACCGGGAGAGTCATAAAGCTGTTATTGAACGCTTGGTAGTTCCTCCTCCTCCTCCAAAGTTGCCTTTTGATGATTTGAGTTAGACTGAATTTCTAACTTAGTTCTTGGACAAGACCAATTACTAGCTACTAAAGCAGGCCAACCTTTGCGTAAAGCCTCTATACAAATAGTATGAACTGTGAGTTGACAGTCTAACATTTCAACACCTTCTTTTTCAGCCTGCTTCTTACTGATTTTTAGTATAGAATCATCACTAAATTCATAGGTTTTATGACATTGAAGGCAGACTAAATGGTGATGTTTACGAAGGTTAGGGGCGTTTATCTCATAATGTTTATGTCCTTCGGCTAATTCTAGTTCCCGCAAAATACCTACTTTTGTCAACAAATGTAGTGTTCGATAGACGGTAGACAGACTAATTTGTTCCTGTTGATGTAGCAACAGATGATATATTTCTTCTGCACTTAAGTGTTTACCTTGAGGTAGACGTTGAAACACCTGTAGGATAGTTTCCCTTTGGGGAGTTAAACGCCAGCCTCTTTGGTTAAGTTCAGACTTAAGTGAATCATGGTTATAGAATCCCATATTTAGAATTTAGAATTTAGAATTTAGAATTTAGAATTTAGAATTTAGAATTTAGAACTAATTCCTGACTAAGTTTGAGAATTTAGAAATGTCCTAACCTTTGTTTCAATTTCGTATATCTACAATATATAGCAAATATATACTTATTGAAATATTTTTGCAAGAGCTAAATCAGGGCAAATCAAAACTTAAAAGAAAAATTTTATATTATACTACTAGCAATACTTTTTGTCTGCTTAACTGTCAGTCTATATTACTCTTTTTTTTGGGAAAAATCTGCTACGTCAATACCATTTTTTGATGAAACTGCACTATAGCTGAGGAGAAGTCGATTTGATTTATTTCCATCCAATATTTAGAGCAGTTTTCATAAGTAGACGACAGTAGGGGCGTTCCATTGAACATCCCTACAAAGTTTTGATTGTGACGTGAAGTCTCATCTATCTGAAAAGCGCTGTACGGTATCTTCGCGATCAACCAGACTCTTAAGCATAAAACTACTTCATAAATTTAGAATCGTTTGATAAGTTTCTCAATCTCAGAAATTGCTGTAAATATTTATTATTTAAGAATTGAATTAATTTATATTGAAAATATTCTAAATTCCCAGATTAATATAACCATACAA
>NZ_LGSU01000129.1 GCF_002260545.1 Hydrocoleum sp. CS-953
GGTCATGCTCCGTTAACGACCGTTTTTTCTCCTTAAAAGGAGAGGCTTTATACCTTGATTTTTCGGTAAGAAAATTTATATGGAAACTAAACTTTCTTCTGTAGTGGTAACCCAAGATCATATTAATTCTCCTAACTTATCTGAAAATCTAGAGGACTTTGTAGTTAAGTTCTGGGGAGTACGAGGTAGTGTTCCGACTCCAGGAAAAGATACTGTTAGATATGGTGGAAATACTTCCTGCATAGAAATGCAAATAGCTGGTAAGCGTTTGATATTTGATGGAGGTACTGGGATGCGAGAACTAGGAAAAGAATTAATGCAGGAAGCTCCAGTAGAAGCTTATATATTTTTTACTCATTATCATTGGGACCATATTCAAGGTTTCCCATTGTTCGCTCCTGCTTTTACTCCAGGAAATTGTTTTCATATCTATGGGGCAATTCCTCCAGAAGGGGAGTCAATGAAACAGCATTTTATAGATAGGGTATTACATTATAACTCTCCTGTGCCACTCACAGGTATGCAGGCAGACTTGCGATTTTATGAACTCCAGCATGGGCAAAAAATGATGCTTCATGGTATAGAGATTGAGACTGGTTCCCTAAATCATCCTAATACGGCAATGGGATATAGGGTGACATGGAATGGAAGGAGTGTGGTTTATTGTTCTGATACGGAGCATTTTCCTGATGGTTTGGATGAAAGTGTAGTGAATTTGGCACGGGATGCTGATGTACTAATCTATGATGCTATGTACACTGATGATGAGTATCATAATCCNTCATGGTATAGAGATTGAGACTGGTTCCCTAAATCATCCTAATACGGCAATGGGATATAGGGTGACATGGAATGGAAGGAGTGTGGTTTATTGTTCTGATACGGAGCATTTTCCTGATGGTTTGGATGAAAGTGTAGTGAATTTGGCACGGGATGCTGATGTACTAATCTATGATGCTATGTACACTGATGATGAGTATCATAATCCCCAGTCGCCCAAGGTTGGTTGGGGACATTCGACTTGGCAGGAAGCAATTAAGGTTGCTGAAGCTGCTGGGGTGAAGCGAGTGGTAATTTTTCACCATGAACCAACTCATAGTGATGATTTTCTGGATCGGATGGCGGAAAAGGTCAAAGTAGCTTTTCCTCTGGCAGTTATGGCCAAAGAAGGTTTAGTTCTGCCAGTAGGGATTTAAGATGGGAAATTAGTTTAGTACAGACTTAGTAATAACTGCTTACGATATTCCTTACTTATAGGATGGTCATCTCCTAAGATATTAAATATTGCTAATATTGCTTTGCGTGCGCCGTCATCTTTATATTTACGATTCCCTTTAACTATATCTAAAAATAATTCCAGGGCTTGTTCATAGTGATCTGATAATGTAAGATTACAGGCTTTTGCATAAGTTTGATCTATTTCACTCTCACCAGGATTTTCTGATTCCTGTTTAAAGTGAATTAATGCTTTTACTGTCTGTACTTGGGGATAAAATTCCCGGTTATTCTCCCCAATAGTTTCAATCAGCTTTTCTGCATCTTTTAACTGATTTAATTTTACTAGAAACTTGGCAGCTTCTATGATGATAGTAACATTATTAGGATATTTGTGAAAGAGCCGATCTAAAATATTTTTTGCTTGTTCAAATTGACCAGATTTTGTTAGATTTTGTAGTTCTTCTATATCTATTTCTAGTTCTGAGTGAAGATTAAGTTCCCCTAGAAAATTTCTTAGTTTTGGTTCTGAAAGAACTCCCACAAAACCTGGTTTAACTTCTCCTTGAGTTACGACTCTTACATCTGGTACTCCTTCTATACCATAACTTTGAGCTAAGTCTGGACTCTGATCGACATCAACTTTGGCTAGGATAAAGTCATATTCTTGAACCAATTTTTCTAAGATTGGTTTTAGCATTTTACATGGACCGCACCAAGTAGCGTAGAAGTCTACTAAAACTGGTTTTTTGTGGGAATTTTTTAAGACTTCGGTAGCAAAGTTTGTATTGTCAACTTCTATAGAGATGCCCATTGAATTCTTAGAATTAGAATATGTTGTGTTATTAACTATTATGTCGGACTCCAGCAAATTTTTGGCAATATGAAGTTAAATTTTTCGATTTTTTTAAAGACCTCGCTCTTAAGGGCGGGGTTGTAAATTAAGAATGAACAAATTTAGCTATGAGTTTTAGTGCTGATAAAAAAAAGATTAATTTGTCTGATAATTGTACATAAT
>NZ_LGSU01001290.1 GCF_002260545.1 Hydrocoleum sp. CS-953
CAACTTAACTGATGTAATTTGTAAATTATGTTCATTCTATCTTGTGATTAATTATGACTTTATGACTAAAAAATAAGGTATCAAGTTTCCTCTTTCCAGGGGAGAAAAAGTGGAGATTCCCCTATAGTGGAATTGCTTTACCGGAGCAGTGGAAAACCTCACCATATACAATTGACTAAAAGAAAATAAACTTCAGTATTTCTATCCCGATACTTTCCTAGGTCATGCTGCGCAAACAGTCAGAGGTACTGAATAACTGATAACTGATAACTGATAACTGAAATGGCAGATATTACTTACAACCCAAAATCTTCTGAATCTATTATTAACCTAAAAAGAAACCCGAAAAGACCAAGAGAAATATTTAATAAAGTAATGACTGCATTATCAGGTGCTTGCATAGTTATTACTCTTATCCCTCTCTTTGCTGTATTAATTTATGTTTTTATCAAAGGAGTAGCTCGTCTAAACTTAGATTTATTTACTAAATTACCTCCAGCAGCAGGTCAAACTACAGGAGGAATTGCTAATGCAATTTTAGGCACAATTATGGTAGTAGCAATTGCTAGTTTAATTGCTGTACCTTTTGGCATTTTAGCAGCAGTTTATTTGTCAGAATTTAGTGACGAAGAAACAGCTCGCCCAATTCGATTTGCTACTAATGTTTTGAGTGGTGTTCCATCAATTATTGCTGGGGTATTTGCCTATAGTTTACTGGTTTTAACTATGGGTAAATTTTCAGCATTTGCTGGAGGAGTTGCTTTATCAATTTTGATGTTACCTACTATTATTAGAACTACTGATGAAGCTTTACAAATAGTTCCTAGAGATATTAGATGGGCATCGGTAGGAGTTGGTGCTTCTAATTATCAAACTGTTCTACAGATAGTTTTACCTGCTGCTTTACCAGGTATTATCACAGGTATAACTCTTTCTATTGCTCGTGCTGCTGGAGAAACAGCTCCACTACTTTTTACTGTGGTTTATTCTAATAATTGGCCTCGTGGTCCTTTTGCTCCGACAGTACCATCTTTGGCATATCTAGTATATGAGTTTGCTCGTAGCTTTGATTTGGTTTTACAAGAGTTTGCTTGGGCAGGATCTTTGGTGCTGGTTTTATTAGTTTTAATTACCAGTATTCTTTCTCGTTGGGCAACCAGTCAAAAGCAATTTTGATGATTAAGTGCATAAGCAAAATTAATTACACATTCTACTAACTCTCTCTTGCCTGTTGCCTGTTGCCTGTTGCCTCTCTCAACTAGGAAATTTATTTTGCACAACTACTTAACTAATATACATATCCAGAAAAGAGTGAGTAAAGTCAGCTCTTGTAGTTAGATTTAATTCTGATTTATAAAGACACCGCCCTTAAGGGTGAGGATTGAAAATTAATAAAGCTTTTATCTAAAACTCAAAAATCGCTGAAAGCTGATAGCTGACAGCTAAATGCTTATACATTAGGAGGTTATATTTTATGCCGGAGTCTCAAGTAAATCTTTCTAAACAAAATTCTGCTCCTGCTATTTCAGTAGAAAATGTTAGCATTTATTACGGAGATTTCAAAGCTGTAAAAAGTGTTTCATTAGAAATTCCTAAGAATAAAGTAACTGCTTTTATCGGACCTTCAGGTTGTGGTAAAAGTACGTTATTACGATGTTTTAATCGTCTCAATGATTTGATTAGTATTTTCCATTTAGAAGGTCGCATTCTTTATCATAATCAAAATATTTATGACCCGGATATTGACCCTGTAGAAATTCGCCGACGCATCGGAATGGTGTTTCAAAAACCTAATCCTTTTCCTAAGTCAATTTATGATAATATTGCTTATGGGGTAAGAATTAATGGTCTGGCTAAATCTAAAGAAGAAATGGATGAGATAGTTGAGCGATCGCTACGACAAGCTGTTTTATGGGATGAGGTTAAGGATAAATTAGGGCAAAGTGGTTTTGCTCTATCTGGAGGTCAGCAACAACGTTTGTGTATTGCTCGTGCAGTTGCTATTAGTCCGGATGTTGTTTTAATGGATGAACCTTGTGCTTCTCTTGACCCTATTTCTACTATTAAAGTAGAGGAATTAATTAACGAACTTAAGGAAAATTATACTATTATTATTGTGACTCATAATATGCAGCAGGCGACTAGGGTTGCTGATGTAACTGCCTTTTTTAATGCACAAGCTGAAGAAGGCGGTAAACGCTTTGGTTATTTAGTGGAATTTGATGAAACTCACAATATTTTCCAAAACCCAAGGGAAGAAGCAACTCAACAATATGTAAGTGGTCGTTTTGGTTAAAATTAATAATTAGGGAGTAGGGAGTAGGGAGTAGGGAGTAGATTTTTTAGGAATTTATCTTCTGCTTTCTGCTTTCTGCCTTATGATTTATGGTTCTATAAAATCTATTTGATATCTTTTAGGTTGATTTTCTTTTCTACAACGTTCGCAATATAGCTGTCGCATTTATATTGCGTATAGAGCAAGAGTCGTTTCATTTTATGAAGCTCTCGAAGTCGGAGGATGAAACTTTTTCTCTTTCTATTGCTCCGAGAGTAAGAGTCGTTTCATTTTATGAAGCTCCCGGAGTCGGAGGATGAAAATTTTCCTCTTTCTATATGCGTATAGAGCAATAGTATTTTCATTTTATGAAGCTCCCGGAGTGGGAGGATGAAAATTTTCCTCTTTCTATTGCGTATAGAGCAATAGTCGTTTCATTTTATGAAGCTCCTGAAGTGGGAGGAGAAAATTTTTCTCTTTAATATTGCGTATAGAGCAATAGTCGTTTCATTTTATGAAGCCCTCGAAATCGGAGGAGAGAATTTTTCTCTTTGTCTATTGCGTATAGAGCAATAGTCATTTCATTTTATGAAGCTCCCGGAATCGGAGGATGAAAATTTTCCTCTTTCTATTGCGTATAGAGCAATAGTCATTTCATTTTATGAAGCTCTCGGAATCGGAGGAGAGAATTTTTCTCTTTGTCTATTGCGTATAGTTTTTAGGCTCTTTAAAACAGCTTTCCTGAATCCTTTGTATTTCAATAAAAGATAGCAAATGGGTGTAACTNGAGCAATAGTCATTTCATTTTATGAAGCTCTCGGAATCGGAGGAGAGAATTTTTCTCTTTGTCTATTGCGTATAGTTTTTAGGCTCTTTAAAACAGCTTTCCTGAATCCTTTGTATTTCAATAAAAGATAGCAAATGGGTGTAACTTATTAACCTGAGAAACCCTATATACAAATTTATTAAAAATTCGGATCTGCTAAATTTACGTCATTTTTCTTCATTGGTACTAAACCAAGTTTTTCCCGACAAAGTTCCATATATAAACCAGCAATATTATCAATAGAGTTTAGCCTTTTTACTTGTTGAAAATATTCTAAAGCTGCTGCATATTTACCAAACTTCCACCCCTTAATTCCTTTATTAAATAATGATAGAGTTGTAATTTTTTCCGGTTCAATAATATTATTTTCAGTACCTAGTAACTCATAAATATTAACAGCCTTCTGCTTTCCACGGAGAGTCACTTTATCAATCCACCTGTAATAAATTTTGTCACAATAATTAGGCGGATTATCCTGGTTATTTTGAATCTGATTACAAAAATTTTCTTGGCTATTAAGACTATTATGTTTAGTTTCTATCGGTTTTGCTGTTTGAGAATTATTTTGACATATTTCTACTTCAGAAATGACTTGCTCACTCACAATAATTGAACATCCATAAGTCTTAGTTAAACTTTCTAAACGTGATGCGGTATTAACCACATCTCCAATAACCGTAGAATCCATTCTTTTTTCAGAACCCAAAGTACCAATAACAGCAATACCTGTATGAATACCAATACCAATGTTTAGAGGTTCTTTCAGATTATATTTCTGATAATTAACATTAAAATCTTGCAAACTTTCCTGCATCATTACAGCAGCTTTTAGTGCATTAAAACTATGACATTCATATTTATCAAATACTGCCATAATTGCATCACCTAAAAATTTATCTATAAATCCTTGATTAGCCGAAATACAAACACTCATTCGCTGAAAAAAAGAATTTAACCACTTAAAAGTATCTCGTGCATTTTGTGATTCAGCTATTGCTGTAAATCCTCTAATATCACAAAATAAAACTGTTAATTCTTCTTCTGTTCCATCTCCAAGCTGAATCGAATTTAATCCTTCAGGAGCTATTCTTGATAAAAATTGCTCTGGTACAAATAATCGAAATTTATCTGATAAAAGCTGATTAATTCGCAATGCAGCTGATAGTTGTAAATTACTTTGTGTATCTAGTTTTTGACTATTTTCAGATTTCTTCGCTTGAGAACGTATTTGATTTAGCTGCAAAATATTAGCGACTTTTGCTAGAAGTAAGCGAGTATTAAATGGTTTCGTAATATAGTCATCTCCCATCGATTCTAAACCTTTCAATTTAGATTTTTCATCATCTAAGGCTGTTAAAAAAATTATAGGAATTGTCTTTAATTTTTCATTCTGACGTAAGGATTGACAAACTTCAAATCCATCAATTTCAGGCATCATTACATCTAGTAATATCAAATCAGGCGGAGATTGACTAGCAACTTGTAGTGCTTGTTTGCCATTGTTTGCTGATATAGTGGCGTAGCCTTCTAATGCTAATAGTTCTTCTAATAGAATTAGATTATTTTGCTCATCATCAACTAATAGAATACATAGCTGCTTATTAGACATATCATTTAGTAANTCCGAAAAGTATAAAACTGACAGTTTAATTAGGAATTTGAATCAAGTCTGGAGGCTTAAGGAAGCAAAGTTTTGAAGGCAATTATTGATTTATATTTTTGCCACTAGCATCGCTGAAATATTCATTCAATATAACTTCGTGAAGTTTAACTCTTATAGTGAAAGCTTTCACTCAACTTAAACCTCAAAAGCACTCTTACCTTGTCCCTAATGTCTCTGGGAACCAAAAACTCTTTCAGCAGAGTATAATTAATTCAGAGCTTCAGTATTTCAGCTTTTGGTTTACTTGCGATATTACCAAACATGGTATATTATTCAAATAACTTCTTGAGACGCCCCTAACAAATAAAAAATATTTTGAAAAATTGTAACTTCACTACAAAATTATTCTGTGAACTATATTTTCCCTCTTTTTAGTTTAGCTTTTAATTCTATACNATATTACCAAACATGGTATATTATTCAAATAACTTCTTGAGACGCCCCTAACAAATAAAAAATATTTTGAAAAATTGTAACTTCACTACAAAATTATTCTGTGAACTATATTTTCCCTCTTTTTAGTTTAGCTTTTAATTCTATACCATATATAGAACCCTAAATTATTTGTCAGAAATTCCACAATAGATAAATAGTCTGATACTTCTAAGTAGTTGTGCAAAATAAATTTCCTAGTTGAGAGAGGGAATAGGGAATAGGGTATAGGGAGTCAATTAGGATGTGTGCTATTATCTAAAATCAAAAACTTGTGTATTTCTCTGTTGCTGAGAATTGCTGTAATTGTATTTATTAATAGTTGAATGTTCTATATTTGCTCAAGAAAAAGGGTATTGGGAGAGTAGATGAGAATTCATTAATTGATAATTGATAATGGATAATTGATAATTACCTCTGGTTAAAACCGTTCTTGATTGAAGATAAGGAAATATTATTTCTTTCTTTCCCCTTAAAAGGGGAGGCTTTAAACCAGAATTATTTAATTATTAATTATTAATAATTCGGTAAAAATATCAATAATTGAGGCTAACTTGTTAATGATTCTTAAAAAGGTGATTCATCCTGTGTTAATTACTTAGTTAATTATGGCTTGCTGATTAAATATAAAAGCATTAACAAATATGGGTTTGAGCAATTTTAAGTCTTTAAAAAGTATCAGGTTTTTAGCTATTTATGCTCATGCATGTTACGATTTTCGGTTGACTCATGGCTGAAAAATCAGGGGATAATTCCTCCTCCTGTCTCCTGTACGGGCGTTAACGATAGTTATGGGAAGCTAACGGCCGTTTCGCTGCGCGACATGTTTGCGGAGCATTCCGTCAGGAAAACGCCCCTACGACTCCTACCCCTACTAAAAGACTTTTTCAGCAAACCCTAATTACTTAATAATTGAAGTATCACCCAAGTGTAGAATTACTTCTAGTAACTGGTATAACTTACTAGAGTTAAAACGGATAATTAAGGAACCATAATAATATCAAATCTGCTTAATTGGGTATCAAAAAAAATTTCATCTATGGTTCCCGAAAAATCAGCAAAAGTGCAAATATTTCTAAATTCTCTTCCCTCCTGACTCCTAGATTAACCATCTAATTAGGGTTTGCTGAAAAAGTATAAGTAGGGACGTTGCATAAGGGCGTCCGTACAGAGTCAGGAGGAATGGAGAATTTAGATGAGGTAGGAAGAAGAATTATCCCTTTATTTTTCTGCCTTATGCAACCTAAAATCCTAACTTTTTCAGCTTTTTAGACCGAAAAACTTGCACTTTTTCCAGACCTAAAAATGCTTTTACCTTTATCTGTAAATACTTTGATGTTTATTCAGCCAGCCCTAATTATACCGATTCTACCAGATTTGATATAACTCACATTCAGCAGTTTACATCATAGAAAAACGGATAAAAAATTGAAATTATTAAGAAGAAAATTAGTTCAATAAAATCGTAAACATTCAGCTATCAACAGTCAGCTCTCAGTCATAAAAATGAATGAAGCTATTATAGCAATTTTCATTAATATAGAGCACAGAGATTTGGGTTTAAAGGAAGAAGGCTCATATTATCTAGGAGAGAAGGAGGAATTTTTGTAGTCTACCTTTGTGAAAACCGCTAGAATTTAACTTCTATCACATTTTCAAATAGTTCTTAGAAATCTCCCAATTACTTTTTCCTTCTTTAAAGGTAATATAGCTGTTAACGTAGTTCCTCCGCAGGAGGCTAGCTGACTGCTGTTTGCGCAGCATTCCGCAGGAAATGCTTACATAAAATCTTCTTTAGTTTTGACTAATTACTCACCAAAGACTTTACAATATCAATCATCTGTTCAATATTTAAAGGCTTACTAAGATAAGCCGATGCACCAGCATTCAAACATTTTTCTCGATCGCCCGCCATTGCCATAGCAGTCACAGCAATAACTGGTACAGACTGCCATATAGAATGAGCCTTAATCTTCTTAATTAATTTTAACCCATCAACTTCTGGCAACTGAATATCCATCAAAATTAAATTAGGTAAACTTGGAGAAGTAACCAAAGGAGAATTAATCGTATCAAGCATAGTTTTACCATCACTAATTAACTCAACTTTATAGCCCTCTACCTCCAATACTTGAGAAATTAAAAGTTGGTTATAAGGTTGATCTTCAACAATCAAAATCCTAGCAGATTTTTCAGTTTCTAATATTTTATCAGTACCACCCTCTGAAGATACTCTATCGCCCTCTTCTGATGCAGAAATAACTATTAACTCTTCCCGCATTTCTGTTAATGGTAACCAAACACGAAAAGTGCTACCTTTGCTAACTTGAGAATCTAAAGAAATAGTTCCACCATGTAATTCAGCTAATCTTTTTGTCAAAGCTAAACCCAAACCCGTACCTTCATGTCTTCTAGATAAAGAAGAGTCAATCTGTTGAAAAGGTCTAAATAATATTTCCCATCTATCTTCAGCAATACCAATTCCAGAATCTTTCACCTCTAAACATAAATAAGGCGTACTAGAATTAATTGTAGAACAATCAGGTCGATAATTACCTTGAATTTGACTACCATAAGCTAAACTTCCACTAAGTTTAACTTTTCCCCCTTCTGGTGTAAACTTAATAGCATTAGAAAGTAAATTAATAATTATTTGCCTAACCCGACGCTGATCCAGATAAACTGTAGATATACGATAATCCAATTCTAGAGATAGAGCCAATCTTTTTTTATCAGCTCGTGGCTGAATCATTCTCAAGCAATCTGTACAAACCTCGTGAATATTAATTAGCTCTAAACTTAACTCTGTTTTCCCAGACTCAATCTTAGATAAATCCAGAATATCATTAATCAGTTGTAATAGATGTTGACCGCTTTTTTGAATGAGTCGAATTTGATTAACTTGGCGATCGCTTAACGGCTCGGAGATTTGTCGTTGTAATAAATCAGAGAACCCTAAAATACTATTAAGTGGGGTTCTCAATTCATGGGACATAGAAGCCAAAAACTCTGATTTTAACTGAGAAGAACGCTCTAATTCTTCATTAATTTGACGTAGACGCTCTTGAGACTGTGCCCTTTCTATGGCCACTCCTAAAGTACGACAAGCTGCAAACAACATATCCTGTTGAGCAGCTTCTTGTAGTTTTTGCAGGTTACGAGACTCTAGGGTTAAAACACCAATAATTGTCCCATCTGTGGCTGGAATTGGGAAAATTCCGAGTTGGCCTATACCAGGATGACGAAATCCTGGTATAGAATTAGGTTGATTAGCATAATCTTCAACATACATAGGTTTGCCACTCTCGACTACTTCCCACAAAAGTCCTTGACCATAAGGGATACCCTTTTTCAACAAATTTTCCATTTCAGCTACTGCTGGTTTGCCATAAGTAGCAATAAATTGAGAACTAATTTCATTAGAAACTGGACCTGCTTGACGATTTTTTCCTTTCCCACTGATAACTTTGACATCCCCAAAAGCAGCATTCATTACCTCTACAAGATAATTAAGGGCAAATTGGGCTATTTCTCTTAAGCTATCTGAGTATTGCAGTCGTTCGTTGAGACCTAGGAGAAATCTTAATCTTGTTAATTCAGCATTGAGACTAGCTTGAGACTTTTGATATATACTGACATCCCGAAAGGTCAGTAGATGACCCCCATCTGATGCGAGGCTGCAGTCCACTTTAAGGGAAATACCGTTAGATTGTTCAATATATAATAATTGACTTTCTGTTTCTATCTTGAGCAGAGAGTTTTGTAGTTGTTGAGATTGTTCGGTTGACCAATAACCTTGAGCAAATATTTCGGCAAAAATTTCATCCCTATGGGGTTTTTGAGCTAACCACTGTGGTAATAATCCCCAAATTTCAGGCAGTTTCTGATTAAATAGAATTAAGTGATTAGAATTATCAAACAGAGCAATACCATTATCTATTTGGTTAAGGATAAGTTCTTGCTCTTCCTTCCACCTTTGTAAATCAATTTCAAAATCATCCATTTTTTATCTGTATATTTTGGTCATTGCTAATTTGCTAATTCAGTAGAAATAGGACTTACGCAGAGAAAACCCCTTTCTACAATAAATCCTTGGTTTGAAGAATAGACATCTAGGAAAAAATCAGGTTTGGGGGGTTCGTATAGGTAAGTTTTGTATTAAAG
>NZ_LGSU01001291.1 GCF_002260545.1 Hydrocoleum sp. CS-953
AACAAAAGTTGTCGAGGTAGATTAGATAAAATCTAATACCTCAACTATGCGCTCTTAGTTCAGTTGGTAGAACGCAGGTCTCCAAAACCTGATGTCGGGGGTTCGAGTCCTCCGGGCGCGCTGAATCACTAAGTTAAAAATACTTTTTCCTTTCCTCTAAGATGCTGAGGTGACTGGAACAAAACTTAATCTTCTGCTAAGGGACTCTCTATTTCAAATAAGTTTCCCTGACCCAAAGATTAATCAAAACATTGGTAGAATAATCGTCTTGGCTTCGAAAGGAGAGAACAAAAGAGCGAATTGGTCAACATAAATCAATGTTGCATTTATACCTGAAATTTGCTAGTATAAATAAGGTTGTTGGGCTGAGAATTGCAGTCTTTGAAGCAATCATTCAGAACGGAAAGAGGTTCGGCCTTCGAGGCTGGTGCTATCTAAAGCATAACGGGACTTTTAATCTTTGATTTTGTAGCAACTAACTAAGTTTATTGCTGGGAAACACTCAGAAACTTTCAAATGGACGGGTTGGAAAACTTAAGACTAGCACATTCGTCCTTGAGTATCTAATGAAACTTTAACCCGGTGGAAAGAGTTTCTGTGGGTTTTATTTTTGCTTCTTGTAGAGCCTTGATTAGTCGATGGCTTTTTAAGCAGCAAAGCCTGAACTATGAGGTTGAGAGAGCTACCGTTATAGCATAAGCATGAGTGATGACATAACATCACAAACTAAGGGGAGAAAGTAATTATTGTGGCCAAAAAAGAGGATATAAAAGTACAAGAAAATAAGGAAGGTTTTAGTCCTGTAACTTTTTTCCAAGAAACAAAAGGAGAACTAGATAAAGTAGTATGGCCAAGCAGAGAACAACTTATAAGTGAGTCTGTTGCTGTACTATTGATGGTTATTCTCTCAGCAACAATCATTTACCTAGTAGATGAGTTCTTTAGTTGGGCAGCCGGGGTGGTGTTTGGATGAATTTATATTCAGAAGAAACACAAGAGACAAAACAATCAGAACAAGGAGGAGAAGAAACTAAAGAGTTTAAAAAAGGAGAGCTGCGGTGGTATGCAGTACAAGTTGCCTCTGGCTGTGAAAAACGGGTTAAAGCTAATTTATCTCAGCGGATTCAAACTCTTGATGTTACAGATAAAATATTGAAAATAGAGATTCCTCATATACCTGCAATTAGGCTTCGTAAAGATGGTAGTCGTCAACATAGTGAAGAAAAAGTTTTTCCTGGCTATGTATTAGTACAAATGAAGCTAAATTGGCATGAGGAACCAAAAGAATGGAGAATTGATGACGAAGCATGGCAGGTTGTCAAAAGTACCCCAAATGTGATTAACTTTGTAGGGGCTGAACAAAAGCGTCGCTATGGAAGGGGTCGCGGTCATGTTAAACCATTACCTCTAAGTCCTTCAGAAGTAGAGAGGATCTTTAAGCGAGCTCAAGAGCAAGAGCCTATGCTAAAAGTAACAGTGGCAGAAGGAGACCATATTACGGTACTTTCAGGGCCATTTAAAGACTTTGAAGGTGATGTAATTGAGGTAAGTCCAGAAAGAAGTAAATTGAAGGCGCTATTATCCATTTTTGGACGCGATACGCCTGTAGAATTAGAGTTTAATCAGGTAGAAAAACATAACTAATGGCAAAAAAAGTCGTGGCGCTGATTAAGTTGGCTATTACGGCAGGAAAGGCTAACCCTTCTCCGCCTATTGGTCCAGCTCTAGGTCAGCATGGTGTGAATATTATGGCGTTTTGTAAGGAGTATAACGCCAAAACTGCAGACCAAGCGGGTACAGTAGTACCAGTAGAAATCTCAGTTTATGAAGACCGTAGTTTTACTTTTGTTCTGAAGACTCCACCTGCAGCAGTTTTAATTAAAAAAGCAGCAGGGGTAGATCGTGGTTCTAGTGAACCACATAAGACAAAGGTAGGCTCTATTACACAGGCTCAACTCCAAGAAATTGCCCAAACAAAAATGCCAGACCTCAATGCTAATGACATTGAAGCTGCAATGAAAATTGTGGCAGGTACAGCAAGAAATATGGGTATTACGATCGCTGATTAAGTAGTAGGGGAGTTAGGGAGTAGAGGAGTAGGGGAGCAATTTTTTAATCTTTAGTATGCTCTTTATACTAACCTGGATGAGAATTTTAGAGTCTTGAACTGGTAGTTTATTAAAGACTCCAAAAAGGCACTTCCCTTATATATGCAAATAATTTGAGAATTAATCAGCAGAGTCAGAATTAAAACTTTAATCTCTTTGACCATGGGATAGAGGGTGTGTAATTCACCCAGTCAGAGTAATACCTGCAAAATTAATTAAGGATATGTCATATTTGACCATATTTTTATGAACTATTAATTCAATTTCTAATAAAAGTCAAACTGAAAGTAAAAAATATAGGGGGAGAAGCAGAGCTTCGTTAGGTACCCCAGGAGGATTAAATGCCAAAAAAAGTCTCTCGTAGATTAGAAGAACTAAGAAAAAAAGTAGAAGAGCGAGCTTATGAACCAGAAGAGGCACTTCAACTTTTAAAAGAAACAGCTACAGCAAAATTTCCAGAAGCAGCAGAAGCTCATATTCGTTTAGGAATCGATCCTAAATATACAGATCAACAACTACGAACTACAGTAGCCTTGCCGAAGGGAACAGGTCAAACAATTAGAATTGCCGTCATTGCTAAGGGTGAGAAAGTTAACGAAGCTCTATCAGCAGGAGCAGACTTAGCAGGTTCAGAAGAGCTAATTGAACAAATTAGTAAAGGTATGATGGATTTTGACAGGTTAATCGCTACACCTGATGTGATGCCTCAAGTAGCAAAACTAGGTCGTTTACTCGGACCGAGAGGTTTAATGCCATCCCCGAAAGGCGGTACTGTAACTTTTGACCTGGCACAAGCAATTGACGAATTTAAAGCAGGTAAGTTAGAATTTAGGGCAGACCGAACTGGTATTGTTCATGTTATGTTTGGTAAAGCTTCTTTTTCAGCAGAAGATTTACTGATAAACTTAAAAGCTCTACAAGAGTGTATTGACCGCAACCGTCCTTCTGGTGCTAAAGGTCGCTACTGGCGTAGTGTATTTATATCATCAACAATGGGGCCTTCAATAGAAATTGAAGTTAATAGTTTGCGGGATCTAAAATTAACGGAAGCAGCTTAATTTCAATTTATTGAGATTTTTCAAGCTAAATAATCAAAATCAAAGAGCTGAAGACAGTAGGTGCTAATAGCTTAATTTCCTGCCGAGGTTCAAGAGTTAATTATTCAAAGACAACAATAGAGGGTTTTGTAAAAGACCCTAATTTAATTGCTTGATTTGGATTTTATAATTCTTAGCCCTGGCAGATACCAAAATCTGCCGGGGCTTTTGATTTGTCAAGGAGCTTGAATCTGATAAATGCGGTGGGCTTGACCGTCAATGCCTGTGGATGAGCAACCGTCTACGGCCTCGTACGGACGTTGCATGCAACGTCCGTACAGCAGGAAGTAAACATCAATTTGTCAGATTATGTGACAAATTGTATCAGTTTTATAAAGCAGGTGATAAATATGGGCAAAACTAAAGAACAAAAACAGGAAATGTTGGCAGATATCAAGCAAAACTTGAGTGAAAGTCAACTAACCCTGGTGATTAATTATCAAGGATTATCTGTTGCTGAGATTACAGATCTCCGCAGGAGACTAATACCTACAGGTAGCGTTTGTTCAGTTACTAAAAATACTTTGATGGGAATTGCCGTTAAAGAAGATAGTAACTGGCAACCTATGGAACAGTTACTTGCAGGTTCTAATGCTTTCCTTTTCTTGAAGGATGATATTGGCGGTGCCATTAAGGCATACCAAGACTTCCAAAAAGCCACCAAGAAAACAGAATTTAAGGGTGGCGTCATGGAAGGGCGAGTGCTGACTCAAGATCAAGTTAAAGCGATCGCCGATCTACCTTCTAAGGAGGAGTTAATTGCTCAAATTGCTGGTTCTATTAATAGTATCGCTAGTAAGTTGGCTGGTACATTGAATGCTGTACCTACTCNGCGTCATGGAAGGGCGAGTGCTGACTCAAGATCAAGTTAAAGCGATCGCCGATCTACCTTCTAAGGAGGAGTTAATTGCTCAAATTGCTGGTTCTATTAATAGTATCGCTAGTAAGTTGGCTGGTACATTGAATGCTGTACCTACTCAGCTTGCTACTGGTATTAATGAGGTTCCAGCTACTGTAAGTAGGGTTCTGAAAGCAGTTTCCGAAAAGGAAGAACAAGGAGAGTAGGGGAGTAGGGGAGATGAGGTATATTGAAATATTTTTCAACCTTTTTCTCGTAAGGGTCACTCCTGCTAAAAAGTTAATTGAATTTTGGTAGAGATACCAAATGGGTTCTATAAGGAATTTAAGCTTTCTTTTTTCCTGCTTTTTACCCAATTATTAATTATTAAATGATTCTGGTTTAAAGCATCCCCTTGGATAGGGGAAAAAAGAAATTATATTTCCTGATATTCAATCCTCTCAGTTTTAACCAGAGGTAATTATCAATTATCCATTATCCATTATCAATTAATGAAAGGCTCCGATACCAAAGGACATGATATTAAGTGAGAATAAGTAAGTATTGAGCTATTAGCATTTTTATTCCGGAATGTTCTGCAAACAGCTATCAGCTTTTGAAGTCTCCCCCTATTCCTATGAATAATAACTGTTAACTGATAAATGTTTTAAGAAATACCTTGGGAAATAAAACCTGCCCAATAATAAGGATGAATAAATGGAAAATTCTGCTGAGAAAACCATGATAACTTTTCTTTTTGTTGTTGAATTTTTTCTGAATTTTCGTGTTTCATATATTGCTCTAGATATTCTTCTAATTGCTTTTTGTAACTACTAAGTTGAGTTCCTGTTAAATACCGAAGTTGATTTTGAGCTTTTTCTAATGCTTCGGAACGCTTATATTTTTGGCGATGTTGATAGTAGAAAAGGCAAAATAATGCTCTAGTTAAATCTTCCACTGACCATAATGAACTAATTACATGGCGGGCACCTGCACTAATAAAAGCAGTAGCAAATGTCAGGATATCGTCGGAAATTTCAGTTTCATTTAGATTAATGTCGCAACTAGAAAGAAATACATCAAATAATTCAGGTAACTGCCAAGTAAGAATTTTACTCAGAGGTATATCCCCATCAAATAATTTGAGTTTTGATGCTAAAGGGTTGACGATATTTGTACTAGAAAGATGACTGGAGTGTAGCACTTGTACTTGTTGAATAAAGTTGTGGTAATTATTAATTGTTGCTTGGCTATATTGGAGACGTTTTTGGGGAGAAATTAAGTGCATATTTGCTAAATTTTCGGATTCATATCTTGTATAAAACCTATTATCTATAGGAGTTTCTACAATTGCCATTTTACGAGGATTAGGAATTAGTATTCGCTCTGAACAATAACTGAGAATTTGACAACTAGGTACAACTCTTAAACGGAAGTAATCACAAAAATATTTGGTTTCTTTTTGCCTAATAACTGGTAAAGCAGCAAAAGGTATTTGATGTAGATATACCTCTGAGTAAAATTCTTACTTGGCAGTTACCTGAATTATTTGATGNACAATTGCCATTTTACGAGGATTAGGAATTAGTATTCGCTCTGAACAATAACTGAGAATTTGACAACTAGGTACAACTCTTAAACGGAAGTAATCACAAAAATATTTGGTTTCTTTTTGCCTAATAACTGGTAAAGCAGCAAAAGGTATTTGATGTAGATATAAATGAGGGACTATAATTAATTCTTTTACCTCAGCTAGTTGTTCAATTAGTTGATTTAATCCTAATCTATTTGCTAATTCTGAGAGAAAATTTTCCATCTGATTCTGCCACTCACTGGTATTTTTACCATGGAGTTTTAACCAATTATGATGTATCCAATTTTGTAGATTTTCAATTCCTTCTCGTTGACAAATATGAACATTAAGTTCCTGCTGAGTCAGGATAAATATATAAGTATTGTTGCTAGTGGAATAAAAATCAAGAACAGCAGTTTCCTCATCCTTAATTAACTGCTGAATTTCTGTAAAACTTAGGGATGTAACTTGTAATTGTTCTGCCAATACACGATTACTACTCCTAATTTTTTCCCAAAGTTGTTGCTGTTTTTCTCTCAATATGGAAATTTTTTCTAGGCTCTCAGATTCAATTTCTTTGATGGTAAACTGAGTTCCTACTGTGATAGGTTTATTAATTCTACTAACATCAAAATTTAGTTGATTAATTTGTTGTTGTAGATGATAATATTCTTCTACTTCTGGTGACTTTTCAACATCTTGATAAATGTCATTAATAGTTATCAATTCTACTAAACGACGGGAGCGAGAAGCTTCTACATATTCTAATGCTTGTTCATACTGCCCAATATTTACATAACACTCTACGATATTGCCATAAATATAAATTGATTCGGCTAAAATCTCTTGGTAAGATGATTCACTTTTTGCCAAACTTTGAGTCATTTCTAGGAAATTAATTGCTACTTGATAATTTTCAATAGCAAGTTGCCAGTTTTCTTGCTTAAATTCTAAATCTCCTAATTTTCGATAAATCTGTAGACACTCTAGTGGAAATTTTTCTACAGTAAAAATTTTTAATGCTTCTTGATATGCTCTAATACCTAAGTCAATATTTTGTTGAAAATTAGCAATATCTTCTGTGGCTTTATAACCATAAGCATCTCCAAGATTTTTGTGAATAATTCCCCACCATAAAGTAAATTTTTCTGGATTAATAACTTCCAGTGCTTGTTGATAAAATTTAATTGCTAGTTCGATATTTTCAGCTCTCTTTTCCGTTTCTCTATTTAGGTAGGCAGCGCCGAGATTAATTGAAATTATCGCCCAATCTAAGAGATTATCTACAGTAAAAAATTTTAACGCTTCTTGATAAGCTGCTATTGCTAATTCAATATTTTCGCCTACTTTTCCTCTGACTCTATTTAAGTAAGCTGTGCCAAGATTCTTTTGAATATTTGCCCAGTGGTTAGGTTGATTTTCGTGATTAATAACTTGTAACGCTTTTTGATAAACGTCTATTGCTAATTCAATATTTTTCTCTAAGTTTCCTGCTATTCTATTTAGATAAGCATTACCTAGATTACTTTGAGTTATTGCCCAATCCAGAGAATTTTCTGACTGAGTAATAACTTGTAATGCTTGTTGATAAGCGTCTATTGCTAATTCAATATTTTCCTCGAAATTTCCTGCAATTCTAGTTAAGTAGATATTTGCTAAATTATTTTGAATAGTCGCCCATTTTTGAGGATAGTTTTCTTTCGTAATAATTTNAGAGAATTTTCTGACTGAGTAATAACTTGTAATGCTTGTTGATAAGCGTCTATTGCTAATTCAATATTTTCCTCGAAATTTCCTGCAATTCTAGTTAAGTAGATATTTGCTAAATTATTTTGAATAGTCGCCCATTTTTGAGGATAGTTTTCTTTCGTAATAATTTCTAGTGCTTGTTGATAAGCAGCGATCGCTTCCTCAATATTCTTGGTTTTATCTCCTTCAATTCTAAAGCTATAAGCATTACCTAAATTACTTTGAGTAATTCCCCAGTCTTGAGAATTATCTTTTTTATCTATTAGGTTCAATGTTTGTTGATAAATTTCTATCGCCTGTTCAATATTTTCAGATTTTTCTCCATATATTCTGTGTAGGTAGGCAGTAGCAAGGTTGTTTTTAATGCTTACCCAATTATGGGATTGAGAAGAATTATCGTAAACAGTTAATGCTGTTTTATATCCAGTAATTGCTATTTCTAAATTATTGGCTTTGTTTCCAAGAGAAAACTCTTGTATCTGATTACTAAAATTTACTATATCTACAGCAATTTGATGAGCTTCTTCTGGTTTTATTTCTTTTAAAGTTGAGGTTGCCCAAGTTTCCAAGGTTTCTACTAAACCTTGGTCTAGTTTGTTGAGGTTTTCTTGCAAAATATGGTGAATAATTTGAGGATTGTTTTTGCTTTCGTGGGTTGCTTGTAATACCTGGGTTAAGAATTCTAAATATTCTAAAGGGGTTGCTGTTGCTGAGGTGTTTTCTGTAATTGATATTTCTAATTTTTCTGATAGTTGTACTGCTAAGGTGAGTAGGATTTCTTTAACTTCTTGGTTTCCTTTTTCTCCTGATTTATGAGCTACCATTATTATTGTTTGGAGTAATCCTTTATCTAATAAGTCTTGGTTGCTTGCTAGGATTTGACTTGTTTTTTCTGTGGGGGTACTTAAGAGTTTTTGAATGAGATTTATATAGGTTTGGATGCGGTTTTGGTTCATTATTTTATTTGCTTTTTCTGTACCAGTCTTAATACTTAGGTAGTACAGTTGATTAGCTCTTAAATCCGTAAAGTATATCTAATCTTATCTCTAGTTAAATATTTATCGTTGCTATGCTCGAAAGGTAGTATGTGCAAGGTTATAATCCTAGAATATTTTGATGAGAATTAGGTTGTTAACTTCACTGTCTGTAGGTTGTCTAAAATTTTTTGGGGTTGAATCTTTATCTTTTTGAACTTACTACCTAATACTTTCTTGAAATAGCACACAACTAAAGGTTACCAAAGTTAAAAGTCAGAAGTTGTTTTTGTTGCGGGGATGGGTGAGCAATCCTGCAAAAATATTTTGTCTTCAAAGGTAGGGTTACACGACTCAATTATTTTGATAAAAGGATAGGGATGCCAAAATAGTCAAAGTAAAGATGTCATTTCATAGACTGCTTGAGTTTTTCCTTTAACTATTGCGGATGTCGCAATAGTCTCTTCATTTTCTGAAGCTTCCGAAAAATTCGACCTTGGAGGCTGCCTAACTTTTCCTCTTAATTAACTATTGCGGATGTCGCAATAGTCATTTCATTTTCTGAAGCACTCGGAAATTCGACCTTGGAGACTGCCTAACTTTTCCTTCTTAATTAACTATTGCGACATCCGCAATAGTCTGCTCATTTTCTGAGGCACTTGGAAAATTCGACCTTGGAGACTGACTTATTTTTTCCTCTTAATTAACTATTGCGACATCCGCAATAGTCTGTTCATTTTCTGAGGCACTCGAAAATTCGACCTTGGAGGCTGACTTATTTTTTCCTCTTCATTAACTATTGCGGATGTCGCAATAGTTGATTCATTTTCTGAAGCACTCGAAAATTCGACCTCGGAGACTACCTTAGTTTTTCTGCTAATTATTGCGGATGTCGCAATAGTTGATTCATTTTCTGAAGCACTCAAAAAACTCGACCCCTGAGGCTGCCTAACTTTTCCTCTTAATTAATTATTGCGGATGTCGCAATAGTCTGTTCATTTTCTGAAGCACTCGAAAAACTCGACC
>NZ_LGSU01001292.1 GCF_002260545.1 Hydrocoleum sp. CS-953
ATTGCTAATTATCCTTTTACTACTTTAGTGCCAAATTTGGGTGTTGTGAGAAAACCGACGGGAGATGGTACTGTTTTTGCTGATATTCCTGGTTTAATTGAAGGTGCTTCTGCTGGTTTGGGTTTGGGGCATGAATTTTTGAGGCATATCGAACGGACTAAGTTATTGTTGCATTTGGTTGATATTACAGATATTGATCCAGTGGAAAATTTTGAGACTATTCAAAATGAGTTAACAGCTTATGGGCGAAATTTAGAAGATAAGCAGCAAATTTTAGCTTTAAATAAAGTTGATGCAGTTGATGTGGAGACTGCAGAAATACAAGAGTTGGTAAGTAGGTTTAGGGAGATGAGCGGGGGAAAAGTTTTCCTTATTTCTGCTGTTGCAGGTATTGGTTTAGAGGAGTTAATGCAGGAAGTTTGGCAAGTGTTGGAAATGGAGGAAACCTCATTATAATCAAAACCCTGTAGGGGCGTTAGCGGAGCTTTGCGTTAGCACATGGCCATTCGCCCCTACAATAGAAAATGTTGGGTTGAGAGAAACAAAAGCCAACCTACAAATTCTAATAGCAGTATTTTCCACTTTTGTCAGGTTTTGCCTGCTCTTTACTGGTTCGCATTGCTCCTAAAAGAGTCGAGACAAATACACAACGTTTTGCTGTACCTCCACTCCGAAGAGATAAAGTTATACGTCTGAAACCGTTGGGATGACCTTTGTAATTGAATTTTATTCTCCAAATTTTAGTTGACGAGTATTGACGGAGGGTTGTTTCATCATCTATTTTCACAAATGGATCTAGGTTTTGCCAGTTAGCTTTTTGAGCATCAACAGTTTCTGGATGTATTGCCCATTGAGCTATTTGATCCTTTTCTTGGAAGCTTGCTTGCCAAGTAACTTTATCCCGCATAGCATTACTGCGTGCAGTTTTCATCGCTTGATATATTCTATCGTTGGAAGTGCGGAGGCGCTGGTTGTTGGTGAAAGCTAACCATCCGGGGGCGGCGATCGCTGCCAGAAGACCAATAATTAGAACAACAAATGTTAATTCTATGAGACTATATCCTGCTTCTTGTTGTTTCAGTAATTTTTCTGAGGAATTTATTGTCAGACTTTTAGTAATAGTTGATTTTACGGAAGTAGAGATTTTAGTCTTCATTTTAACCCTGATATTCTTTTATTTCGTATTTTTAATCCTATTTACTATTTTAGTAATTAATAATTTGATGTCAAACAGGATGATGTTTTTGAAGATAAAAAATTTGCCCTATCGTTAACCTGAAATTAGTTTGACAGAGTAGTTATTTTATGGTATATATAGGGATAAATTAAATTATGGGCATCCTGCTCCTGTTGCTGAATCAAATTCTCCTTCTCCTATTCTCATACTACCTAAGATTGTTTCAACAATTACGCATCTTTTAAATCCATCATCTGTTGTAGAAGCAGTAACAGCAAAAGGTAGTTCTTGGGCTGGATCATCTATTTCCACTGCACCTAAATGGTTAAATTTAATTTGATCGTTTGCATCGTCTTGATAAGCTGTACAGTTATCATTAGCATCTTTAGTTTGACATTCTTTTATAGATAATTTANATAAATTAAATTATGGGCATCCTGCTCCTGTTGCTGAATCAAATTCTCCTTCTCCTATTCTCATACTACCTAAGATTGTTTCAACAATTACGCATCTTTTAAATCCATCATCTGTTGTAGAAGCAGTAACAGCAAAAGGTAGTTCTTGGGCTGGATCATCTATTTCCACTGCACCTAAATGGTTAAATTTAATTTGATCGTTTGCATCGTCTTGATAAGCTGTACAGTTATCATTAGCATCTTTAGTTTGACATTCTTTTATAGATAATTTAACCATTCCTGGTTTAATTTCACCATTTGCTCCTAAAGATTTCCACAATACATCGCTATTTGGTATTGGAGTTGTTTTAGAGGTAGAATAAATATGGAATCTTGGTGGATCGTTATAAGGTTTACCTGTGCTAGGATTTGTTGCAGAATCAATGTTAACGTCCCGGAATTCAAGTATTCTATCTGCCTTTTTCAACTTAGCATCACTTTGTGCCGACCTCAATGCTCGAAATACCCCATCGTTAACTGTGCGGGTGCGCTGTCTATTGACAAAAGCATTCCAACCAGGGACAGCGATCGCGCTCAATATACCTATGATTAAAACTACTATTGCTAGCTCTACAAGAGAAAAACCTGCATTCACACTAAAAGGGTAAATAGAACGCTTTGGGGAAAGCTGGAGTAAAAGTTTGAATAAAAAAGTTGAGGGTTTCATATCTGTTTTCTGTATAAGAAAATTTAATACTTATTAGTTTTGAAATTTGCAATCTACTATTCTCCAAAACCACTACGTCCACCCACTTGAGCAGTTGCTTGAGGACAATATGGCGAATCTTTATACTCTGGAGGAGTTGTCGAATCATCTTCTATACAACTAAAATTATTTTGACTGCGACGCAGAGAATTACCAATAATAGTAATTTGAGCTAGATTATTGTTATCCACCGAATTGAGATTAAAATCTTCTATATAATTAACTAACACTGCTACTGGATTAAAATCTCCACCACCTCTGACAAGCTCTCCTGGTGTTTCTCTATTGCCAATATTGGCTGTATTGTAACCGTTATCAGGTACTTCCCCAATGTAGTTACCTAAACCATCAGTAGGGTTGTCACTAATTTCTACTCTAGCTATCCTAGACGGGCAGGGTGTTTCGTCACACCAAACAGAAGCAGTGCTTGTTTCGTCTATTTTGTAATAGGCAACTAACGAATATACAAACGTATCATCAAGGCAATCATTTGTACCATTAGGAGTACAGCCATCAACAGGTAAAACGTTGCTTTCATGTTTACGTTTCCAAAAGACAAGTATTGGCGTACCTACATCAGTTGGTATAGCTGTATCCCCTGTTGTTTCTGGAGTCGTACCACAAGAGTCTGCATTCCGGTTTTGAATGCAGCTAACTTCATTTGGAGTGTAGATATAAAACGCCTGACTCACATCCTGAGCAATATAGTCAATTGCTGCCTGTAACTCCTGTTCGCTATTGGTCTTTGCCTGCTCCCTCACATCTCTGTTAAGGATATCCACCACAAAAGTCAACATAGGAACAATTATTAAAAATGCAATGATTGTGCCTACAAGTAGTTCTATCATAGTAAAACCACTTGTCAAGTTGCTTAACTTTTGTGATTTGCGATTTGACTCGGTTTTTGTTAGTAATTTCAGTAAGTTTTGCATCATAAATATATTCCCAATTTTTTTAAAATTTATCACTCTATATTTTATGGACAACTTGCTCCTGTAGGATCTATACGATTACAAATATTTTGAAATGAACCATTTAGGTCTACTGGTGCTATCTCTGTTACCATTTCTACCACTGGCAACCTACGATTACCAATAGCATTTGTAACTGCAGATTGCTGTGTTCCTTTTTCAGGACAATCTGTTCCTTCGGGACAAAGTGAAGTTTCCTGAAAAGCATCTGATCTATAAACTCGCACAAGTAGTTGATAACCAAGACTAGCATCGGGATATGAACGTCCCGCCTGAATTATCATATCTGTAGGGCTGCTGATTTTGCAGCCTCCCCCATCTCCACCATCAATACAGAACAACTGACGATCAGTACCACAATACTCTCCATCCTTATCTTCACAACTTAGGCTACCGCTACTAGGGGCAACAGTTGAATGTGGGTCTTGTCCCAGGAAACCAGGAGCGTTTTCTTCTGGGTTTGATCTCACCCAATCTATGTAACTCCTAGCTGCCTGAGATCCTAATTCTATCCGTCTTGCCTGAACGCGAGTCCCTACGGACAGAGCAATAACAGGTGCAATTGCACTCATCAGAAAAGCAACCATAATCATTGCCACTAAACCTTCCATAATGGTATAGCCCGCATTAGGATTAATTTGTTGCCATTTTTGGATTTTTTGTTGAATTTGTTGTTTATTCATAGCTCTCGTTGTTTAATTATATTTTGTTAAATCTTGCAGAAAGTCAGAATAATATAGATGTAAAAATACTAAATATTCACTTCTGCAAGATGTCTATTGATTTTTAGATATCAATCATTACCTTGGTAAATTAGTTGCAATTTTGACGATAATTATCATTAGCTGCGTTTTCAACGACTTGTCCATCATCATCAATCACTTGAGAACACAACAAAGTTTCTACCCATTCATCATCTAAACTTACTTCCCGATAATACTTGTCTGGTTCACCACTTGAGTCTTCCCCACTCAATTGTTGGGAAAAGTAGTCGGGGGACTGGGAAAGCAGACCGACATCAAATCCCCAGCTACGATCCGGTGGCAGGAAGTATCCAACCCTAGCACCGTTGTTGTTAACAGTATAGTTGTTGGTTTTATAGGAACCTCGAAACCCAAAAAGACTGTTCGCGCCTCGTTGATCGTTTATACCATTGGGCGGAACATGTGGATAAGGTGCGGTAGCATAAGCGCTACGGTTTAATTGCATAAAACTACCAATGATGTTAGTAGCAAAATTATTGTTGTTGTCCTGTGCCCAGTTTTCGAGGAAGCGAGGTAAGTTTTGTAAACCACCATTGGTTTCTGGAGGACGAGGTGGTACGTCACCGGAACCTACTACTAAGTTAAATGTAGTATCTCCAGAGGCTCGGGTTAGCCATCTTGAGTTACTTCTTAGGGTATTATTATTTGGGTTTGGTAAGTTACCCTGATCACCTTGAGGTGTATTTGTTGGTACATAATTTTGGAGAACAGGTACTAGCAGAGGTTGTTGAACTGTTCCTCCAGGCGCTAATGGCTCTAAATAAGCCAAAGGATGGGTATTACCATAATTTTCTCCAGCAGTTGGGTTTGTAGCATCGTTAGAAGTTCTAAACCAAAGAGCGTTAGGTGCTATATCAGGTAAACCAGCATTGTAAGTTCCATCTAAGCTTGGTACTGGTACTGTTCCAGTTATTATTGTAACCGTATTATAAGGGGGGAAGACATTCACATTACCACCACCTACTCCTATTGGAATTGCTCCGTTGCCATCCAATATTAAGTTAAAGTTATTATCCCGGGCAAATGCTATACGCCTTGGATAACGACGGTCATTAGGATCTAATGCAGGGCGAGCTGTAGTGCCTGCACCTAGGATATTAGCAGGTTCACCTATTACATCTGCTGCTTGTAATTGTTCATCAGTCTCTATAATATCATTGTTAGCAGTGCCGCCACCAGTACCATTATCAGCACCCACAAACCAATCTGGAGGCTGACAAGACGATACAGGCAACTTACGACACATTTCCATTACATACTCTGGAAATTGTCCCCGTCGCTGCACAGGTGTCACATAATTATTGAAGTATGAACTATTAATGGCAGTACCATTATTAGTCGAGTAGTTAGTATCTTGAAGATTATTAGCAGGGTCAAAAGCTACTTGATCTCCGTTGGCATCAAAAGCTTGACTACTCAAACCATTAGTAACAAAATTATTACCATAGAAACCATTTAACATTCGAGCGCCAGCAACTGTAATATCCTCTTCTAGAACTGCTGTATTATCTGCAAAGTCACCATCTCCATCCTGATCAACTCCATCTAAGTCAAAACCTAACTGTGTTTCATCAACGGTTGCTGTATCTTCATTTCCTGGAGTCCCATCAAAATCATATCCTGCATCCGCTATGTTGTCTCCATCAAAATCGTTCGCAACAACCGGAAGATTACCAGCATTATTTCTGAGGTCAAAATCTCCCTCATTACGAAAACCAGGACGGAAACCTAGAGTAATATTATCATAACTATCATTATTAGGATTACCATCATCATCATTAGGATTACCATCATCATCATAATCATTATCATCAGATAATAATGTAATTGCATCTGCCAGCACAGTTGCCGCACGCCAACTATCTCCTTCGCTACAACCACGAATTCTTGGGTCTCCTGCACGACAGGCAAAATTCGGATTTATCTGATTTTCAGTACGACCGTAGAAATTATCCCAGTCATCATCTAAGAGTTGAGTGAATTCCTCTCGAGGGAGAAGCTTGGGGTCACCGTGAGGATTAAATTGACCGTGAATATATACTGGTAAATTAGTGACTAAGGTTAAACCCTTTTCTTTCACAACATCTTCAATACTGCTAACAACATCATTATTATCATCATTTTGACCATTATCATTATCATCATTTCTAGCTAGACGTTGACCATTGATCAACATTATGCCATTAGGTCGTCGAGTCGGGTCTAATTTATAATCGGTAGGACTAATAGCTTTACTAGCATCTTCATCTATACCATTACCATTCGATCTGCGATCGCTCCTGTCTGGTAAAGCATCATCACGAGTAGCATAGATAATACCGCTATTGGGTAACAAATACTCTGGCGATGGTCCCGTTGTTACTAAAGGAGTGATCGTCTGATTTCTCATTTGATTCAAATCTAATTGAGTCAAACGAATTTCTAGAGGTTGCCGTTCCTCTAAAGCCAAATCATAGTTTGTTGTTAAATTAGCAGACTGAGGGTCGGGTGTTAGGGGGCTATTAAGAGTAAAGGTTTCATCAACAGTAGTGTTAGGATCGTCATCATCTATTGCTTTTATTTGTCTAGCATCCAATAGGGTTACTTCTCTGATGACACCATGAGGAATAGTTACTCCACCAGGATTATTAGTAAAACTCAAAGGATAGTCTAATATCTCTAAAGAACACAGAGTCGAATCTATTGCTGCTTGTTCCTCTAGGGTGAGGTCGCCACCATTAGATAGTCTCTCTAAAGCTCTGCGCAGAGGTTCATTAGCAAACCTGCCATCTGGGAAAACCATATTTGCTTGTTCTGCTAGTTCAGGTCGTGTAGCTCTTGTTGTTGGTGCTTTGTAAACTATGCCATTGTTTGATTTACCATTAGGGTCTGTATTCCAAAGTAATTCATCCTCATTTAGAGCCGTTGTACTATCTGTTGGGTCATAATAACTACTAATACAAGCAATAGGTTGTTGNGTTCATTAGCAAACCTGCCATCTGGGAAAACCATATTTGCTTGTTCTGCTAGTTCAGGTCGTGTAGCTCTTGTTGTTGGTGCTTTGTAAACTATGCCATTGTTTGATTTACCATTAGGGTCTGTATTCCAAAGTAATTCATCCTCATTTAGAGCCGTTGTACTATCTGTTGGGTCATAATAACTACTAATACAAGCAATAGGTTGTTGGTCGTTTTCTCCACTTTCTGAGTCAATGGGGTATCGTGCATAGTGATATAGAACTGTTGCCCGCATCTGGAGATCTCCCTTTGTTGGTATATCATCTGGATCACTAAAAGCTGCTATATTCTGCCATCCCCCCCCAGCAACATTTGCATTGTCATAAACTAGACCATTAGGACCAGGTGACATTGGCATGGTATCTGGCCAGACAACAGTATATTGTTCTACGTCAGGAGTTGCTAGGTCGTCATAGGTTTCTCCAGGTGGTAATGGAGGTGGCAGAAAAGAATTAGTCCGCGAATAAACCCCTGCTCCTGTAACTACACGCAACCCACCAATACCATCTAAAGGAGTTTCTGGCACTTGTGCTGCCGCCCTTTCCCAGAAACCATTCCGACCTAAAGAACCCACAGAAGGTAATTCTGTTACACGAGGTTTACGGGTACGAGGAGGATCGTCAACTGGGTTTCCGTTATCATTAACCCATCTTCCACCTGTTGGTTGTTCCGTAGTAACAAACTCAGAACCATTCCACCATTTAGCTGGCAGATTATTTCCTACAAGTATGCGTTCTCCCAAAAATAGTTCTGGGCGATTATCATCATCCTCATCTGGTTCTCTAGATGTTAGTTGATCTGGATCTAAGTTTAGTTGGGTTTGACCGTCTGTTGGCAGTATCCATTCATCTGGTGGTTTAAGTTGATCGCCACTACCTTCAGGAGTTTCTGTAGGAATATACTCTACATTATTAGCAGGGTTATCAGCAGGTACTTCAGCAAAAGGTACTTTTCTCGTCCGATCACGAAAGTAAATGTCTAGTTCCTCACGACGTATTTCTGCTCTCCTGTCTGCATCTGTCGTATCTTCCTCTGTCGTCCTTCTATCTACTACTAGAGTAACTGCTGAAGGGTCTTCTCCTTCACCTTTATCCATTTGATCGGCAACCATAACATTAATACGCTTTTCGTATGCGTTATTGTTATAGATTGTATCAAAAGCAGTTTCATTATCCACAGACTCATTTCCACTGCCAATTACAGTTTGTCCTACACCCTTCTTCCTACCCTGAAATAAATCTACTTGTACATTATTCGTCTGAGTGGTACTTGACATTCCATTAACAACATTTCCCCCAACAATTATCTTGCTATTTTCTGCTTCATAGAAGCAAGACTCATCACTACTGACTTGAAACAAGTGTAAATCATTTCTAAAAGGGGAAACTATCAAATTACTATTGGTTAAAATTCTCCCATTCATGCGAAAATCAGGACCAGGAGATATTTCTAAGTCATCTCCATACACTACAGCGTTATTAGAGAGAGAAACTCTTTCCCAGTCTTCTTGATATTCCAGAGCAGCAATACCTGGAGTTCCTGCATTTTCACTAATTGGAACAGTTACCGTATAAACAAAAAAACTTTTGACTAATTTACTGGTTGCATTATCTTTATACCAACCATTCCCTGCTAAACTTAAACCTGCAGGACAGTCTTCATTTTGAAAGTTTCCTACAGTCACTGGTGGAGTTCTTGCTTGTAGAGATGTTCTCTGTTCACCACTAGGGGGAGTAGCTAAGAAAATACCATATATTGTGAAGCTATCTGGGTCTCCATCATTGTCTGTGTCTACAGGAAATCTCCATGCAGTCGTAATTTCCTCACCATCATTAGTTACCCTCAAGCGTTCTTCATCTGCAAATCTATACCTCTCATCAACAGCATTACTTAAATAATTGTCAACTTCGTCTTCATCAGGCGTTTGCCCTCTCGGCAAACTAGGATCTTCCCTCAATAAATACTGAAGTTTAGCTCTAGCTCTATCTAGAGCCGGAGTAGCTGCACTAAGAGCTTGCTGACTTACTCTCACATTACGAGCTTGTTCCGCCCGATCAAAAGAACGAAGTAACATAGCTACAGTCAGTAATACTACTACCAACATCACCATTGTGACTGTCGGCAGCACAAACCCAGCATTAGAAGTTTTACCCAAAGATTTTTTGTTTTGAGCGATCGCTCTTACTAATGCCTTAGTTAGTAGTCTTAATTGTTTTCCTATCTTTCTGACTATACTTTTGAAATTTTTTAATATATGGTGGTAATACATAGACTATTCCCTGGCCTTTAATATTATTGGTATTCTCTAATAAGACTTGTTATTAGG
>NZ_LGSU01001293.1 GCF_002260545.1 Hydrocoleum sp. CS-953
CCGAAAATTTCAGGTCTAACTAGTCTAAATTTGATGGAATTAGAAAATTATCATAAGGATGCTAGATCAAGCCTAGATATATAACTTAAATTCCTGGTGGTTCGATAGGTTGGATAGTTAACTCAGGACGCATGAGACCTATAATAATAGCTATTACCAAACAACCAAGAAGAGCAAGACCCATAATCAATAGGGCAAATAATTCACCCGCAGATAATGGTCTCTCTGTAGGGTCTAAGTAACTAGATAAATTTCTCCATTGTGAACGGGATACATGAGTGCTGAAGTTAACTCTTTCCTCAAAATCATTTATATATAAATGCCTAATCTTTTTATCATACTCTAATCTTCTTTCGGAGTCTACTAAAGTAGCATAAGCTTCATTAATTTGCTGGAATTTAGCAGTGGCGATCGCTGGTGGCATATCTGTAGTATCTGGATGATAATGCTTACTTAATTCCCGATATGCTCTTCTAATTTCTTGATTAGATGCTTTTGGTTGGAGTCCCAGTAAAGAATAATAAGTTACGCCCAAAGGAGTATATTTTGACATTCTTCAAATTATTATAACTTTATCTCACTAAATTAATTTTTACCAATAGTTATCTTTTTATTTACTAATTTCTCTTGACACTATAGCAACTATAATNCATATCTGTAGTATCTGGATGATAATGCTTACTTAATTCCCGATATGCTCTTCTAATTTCTTGATTAGATGCTTTTGGTTGGAGTCCCAGTAAAGAATAATAAGTTACGCCCAAAGGAGTATATTTTGACATTCTTCAAATTATTATAACTTTATCTCACTAAATTAATTTTTACCAATAGTTATCTTTTTATTTACTAATTTCTCTTGACACTATAGCAACTATAATTGTTTAGGATTGCACAATGACGCAAGATTATTTTTTATCAATAATTAAGTATATGAAAGATTGAGTGAATTAATCCTAATCTTTAGATAATTTACCATTTTCTAAATCAGTCTCATCCCACTCAAATTTTAAAATAATCTAATTAATATTAATCACAATTATTACAGACTAGAAAACTTAGAAAAGCTTAAACTTTAATCATTCCATTCCCCTCTTGGAGGAATCGGGGGATTTCTCTGAAGGGTTAGAGCTAACTCATCTTCTGGCAGTCCTCCTCTCAACCACTGACGAAGGGCACTTTCAATTACTTTGCTAGGGTCATTTGTTAAATGCTTAACTTGATCTAATAACCTAGGGTCTATACTTATAGATAATTCGACTTTCTCCAGAGACTTTTGCCGATCAACTTTAGGCTCATTCATAATAAGACAATCCTAAATTTAGAAGACTTCTATAATATACTAATATCTACTAACTAATTTAACTTAAGGAATATGATGAATTTGTATTTTTATGATTTACGTTTAAAGATATTTTCGTAAAAATACCACATAAAGATTGATTTGTCAAACCAGAAAATAATCTTATAGATATTTACGAGTAATATATTTGATTTTTAACAGTGACTCGAACAGAAATGAAGGAAGGCCAGAAATTTAACAAGCCATCAGCTATTAGCTAAAATCGCTGGGTTTAAGTCTTCCATGGTTAGAGCGAAAAATTAGTGGTGTAGGTTAGATATGGGTTAGCATCCGCCATTATTCTACCTTGAGAGCTGTTTTGCTAGACAAAATGTTTGCGGAGCATGACCCATCCCCTGGGGATAGGAAGAGGTTAACCGCTAACTACTGAGTGCGACTTCAATAATTAAAATATGTTAAGAAAATAGATATATTTTACCGAGACCATAAGAAAAACACGGAAGCTCAAATTATTAACAAAAGTATGACAAAAGTTCCTGTATCTCACATTCGTAACTTTTCAATCATTGCTCATATCGATCATGGAAAATCAACCCTAGCCGATCGCCTCCTACAAGCAACTGGCACAGTGGCAGATCGTGAAATGAAAGAGCAATTCCTAGACACAATGGACTTAGAAAGGGAGCGTGGCATCACAATTAAACTACAAGCTGCCCGCATGGATTATAGCGCTAAAGATGGTAAAGAGTATGTATTAAATCTAATCGACACGCCTGGTCATGTAGATTTTTCTTATGAGGTATCCCGTTCCTTAGCAGCCTGTGAAGGTGCTTTATTAGTAGTAGATGCTTCCCAAGGAGTAGAAGCTCAGACCTTAGCTAATGTATATCTAGCTTTGGAACATGACCTAGAAATTATTCCAGTTTTAAATAAAATTGACCTTCCTGGAGCAGAACCAGATAGAGTTAAACAAGAAATAGAAGATATAATTGGCCTAGATTGTTCGGGGGCAATTTTAGCCTCAGCTAAAGAAGGAATAGGAATTCCCGAAATTCTAGAATCAATTGTTCAATTAGTACCACCACCACAAGATACTATTGATGAAAAATTACGCGCCCTAATATTCGATAGTTATTATGACCCATATCGAGGGGTCATCGTATATTTCCGAGTCATGGATGGGACTATTGCTAAAGGCGTTGGGGTCGAACTTAGGCAGTCGGGAAAGGAATAGACATAAGTGAACTAAGTAGTTCTCTCCCCTACCCAAAAACCAGTAAAAGAACTCCATGCAGGAGAAGTAGGTTATTTCTCAGCAGCTATCAAAGCAGTAGAAGATGCCAGAGTAGGAGATACAATTACTCTGGCCAAAAAACAAGCAAAAGCTCCTCTACCTGGTTACACAGAAGCTAAACCTATGGTATTTTGTGGATTATTTCCCACCGATGCTGACCAGTTCCCAGATTTGCGAGAGGCATTAGACAAACTCAAACTTAATGATGCAGCTTTGTCTTATGAACCAGAAACATCAAGCGCTATGGGTTTTGGATTTCGGTGTGGCTTTTTAGGACTGCTCCACATGGAAATTGTCCAGGAAAGATTAGAGCGAGAATATAACTTAGATTTGATTGTCACATCTCCATCAGTAGTTTATCAAGTAACTACTAATCAAGGAGAAGTAATCCTAGTTGATAACCCAAACTTATTGCCAGAGCCTAATTATCGAGAAAAAATCGAAGAGCCTTATGTCCAAGTAGAAATGATTACCCCAGAAGAATATGTAGGGACATTAATGGAGTTGGGTCAATCACGACGGGGTGTATTTAAGGACATGAAGTATCTTGCTCAGGGTAGAACTACTTTAATATATGAAATACCTTTAGCAGAGGTAGTGACAGATTTTTTCGACCAAATGAAATCTCGGTCTCGTGGTTATGCTAGTATGGAGTATCATCTTATAGGCTACCGTGAGAATCCTTTGGTGAAGTTGGATATTATGATTAATGCTGAACCAGTGGATGCTTTAGCAGTAATCGTACATAAGGATAAGGCTTATGGGGTAGGTCGTGCTTTGGCAGAAAAGCTGAAAGAATTAATTCCCCGTCATCAATTTAAAGTACCAATTCAAGCATCCATCGGCGCTAAAGTTATTGCTAGTGAGCATATTCCTGCTTTACGGAAAGACGTTTTAGCTAAATGTTATGGTGGGGATATTAGCCGTAAGAAAAAATTACTACAAAAACAGGCCAAAGGTAAAAAACGAATGAAGTCATTAGGTACAGTTGATGTACCACAAGAAGCTTTTATGGCAGTTTTGCGATTAGATTAATAATCAAAGGGAATTGCTGAAGTATGGGTATGATTTGAGTTTTTAAGGGGTAGGTAGGGACGTTGCATGCAACGTCCCTACGGAGTGTTTCGTTCTCAATAGATATCTCCAACAATGAAAAATAAAATCAATTCTGATCTATAAATTGTCAATTATTTCTCACTGTTGCCTGTTATATGTTCCCTGTTCCCTCTTTTCTAGAGATGTCTAATAGGAACAGAAGTAGTCAAAGGGGGTAAATATTTATAATTATTATCTAGATTGTGCAACACCAGTGAAAGAAAGTAGTTTTTTAAAGATTTGATAAGCTAGCTTTACAGAGTATTTCAGAGCAAGACTTTGTTCCCTTTTCCCTCTTTTCTGGAGATGTCTAATAGGAACAGAAGTAGTGAAAGAGGGTAAATATTTATAATTATTATCTAGATTGTGCAACACCAGTGAAAGAAAGTAGTTTTTTTTAAGATTTGATAAGCTAACGGTACAAAGTATTTCAGAGCAAGACTTTGTTAGTGTATGATTGAATTTAATGTGGTTATTCAATTATCCATTGAAAACCACAACAAATTATAATCCTAGTTCTTTGGCAATAATGAGAATATTAGTAACAGGTGGCGCGGGTTTTCTTGGTTCTCATCTCATCGATAGATTAATGGAACAAGGCCATGAAGTCCTCTGTCTCGATAATTTTTACACAGGAACTAAACGCAATATTTATAAGTGGTTGAATCATCCCTATTTTGAATTAGTTCGCCACGATATTACTGAACCAATTAGATTAGAAGCAGATCAAATTTATCATCTAGCTTGTCCTGCTAGTCCTATACATTATCAGTACAACCCTGTCAAGACAATTAAAACAAATGTGATGGGGACATTGAATATGTTGGGGTTAGCTAAAAGGGTAAAAGCAAGATTCTTTTTGGCTTCTACATCTGAGGTATATGGAGACCCTGATGTACATCCTCAAACAGAGGAGTATAGAGGTAATGTTAATTGTATTGGGATTCGGTCGTGTTTTGACCCGGAAACTGAAATTTTGACTGAGGCAGGTTGGGTAGCTTTTCCCAATTTACAACCAGAATTAAAAGTAGCAACATTAAATCCAGAAGGTAAAGTTGAATATCACGTTCCCGATGAATATATCGTACAACCATATATTGGGGAAATGTACCGTTTTGCTAATGCTAAATTTGATTTTTGTGTGACTCCTAATCACTGGATGTATGTGCGTAATAAAACTGATAAATTAAAGTTTATCAGGGCAGATGAAGATAAGCATTGGCACAGTTGGCGGGCATTAACTGGGGCAGATTTTGGTGGCGAAGAAGTGGAATGGTTTGAGTTAGGAACCCCTCCTAGAAATGCCAAAGTAAAAGTAGAAAAAATCTGCATGGATGACTGGCTAGAATTTTTAGGTTATTACATTTCTGAAGGTTGCGTTCATGTGAGAAAAAGGTCGCGAGTGGTAGGGGGAAATGATTATGATGTAGCAGATTATAATGTATTAATTGCTCAAGAAAATTCTGAAGGACGTTTGAAAATTGCTAATTGTTTAAGTCGTTTAGGCTTTAAGTTTTTTGATTCGGATGACCATCAATTTAGGATTTGCAGTAAACAGTTAGCTGAGATTTTATTACCTTTAGGTAAGTCTGGTGAAAAATACATTCCTCGTGAGTTATTCCAACTATCAAAACGACAGTTATTAATCCTATTTAAAGCTTTGATTCTGGGTGATGGTTCGGAACGGGGAGATTGCTACGCTTACTATAGTAAATCTAAACAATTAGCAGATGATGTACAAGAATTAGCACTTCGTTGTGGTTATGCAGCTTCGGTAGTTTCTCATGCAGTGGGGCGCGACCTTTATCGAGTAAATATTCGACCTGCTAAGGATGCAAATTTAGTTGAACCAGAACGATTCCATTATGTAGGAAAAGTTTATTGTGTTAATGTCACAAACCATGTGGTTTTTGTTAGGAGAAATGGCCGTGCTGCTTGGTGCGGTCAATGTTACGACGAAGGGAAGCGAGTAGCGGAAACTTTAGCATTTGATTACCATCGTCAAAATAATGTTGATATTCGAGTAGTCAGAATTTTTAACAGTTTAACTGGAGACCAAAAGGTACTTTATTACATTGGAGAAGAACTCTATTATGAAACTTTTGCTGAATGTTATGACAGAATTAATGGAGATATATCTAATGTATCAGTGCCTTGTTTCGATGAAAATTCAAAGACAGTAATTAAACCAATTTCTGCAATTTGGAAACATCACGTCAAGAAGAAAGGTTTTAAGATAAAAACTGTTTGGGGTAAGGAGATAAAAATTACAGAAGATCATAGTTTATTTACTAGGGATGAAAATAATAAACCTCAAGCAGCTTTTGGAAATGACCTAAAGGTAGGAGATGAAATAGGAGTTCCAAGTTATATCAGCTTTTTGGAAAAACCTTTACAACCATTCCAGATTACAGATAAGATATTAAACAAAGAAGAAATATCTGTAGAAAGTGAAGAAACAATTTCCTATCTAGAAAAATATGGAGATAAAATTCGGGAGTATTTATTGGCAAAAGGTTTAAATCCTAATCAACTTTATGCCACAATGAAAAACTACGAAGCAAAAAATCAAATTCCTTGGCATCTATGGGAATATTTAGAACTTCCTCTATCGGAAAAAGAAAAAGTTTGCTACTCATCTACAAAAGCAGTTAAAAATTGGATCGGCAATATAGAAGAATTTTTATGGTTATTAGGGTTTTATGTAGCTAAAGGAAGTTTTGTACAAGATAAACTGTTGCTCAAAGGAGAAGCTGAGAAACTAGCAAAAGTAATAGAAGTAATAGAAAGAATATTTGACTGTAAGTCGGAAATTAATGAAGCAGGATATATAAGTATTGAGTCAAAAATCCTGGTTGATTTAATTAGAGATGGGTTGAATTTTGGGAAGACAGAAAAAGATATTCCTAATTGGATTTTACAACTTCCTCAAAAACAGTTAATTAGCTTTTTACAGGGATTTGCTGAAGGTAACAATCTAGAAAATCCAAGAAATTCAAAGATTGAATTTAATAGTGATAGTCAGTTAGTTGCTGAAAAGTTAGTATTGATTCTCGCTAAGTTTGGGTTAGTAGCAGATGTTTCAGAAACAGAAGAACAAGAAGAACAAATTTACCGGATAATAGTAGAGGGATTAGAAGATAACAATATCCAGAATTTGTCTAACATTCAGCAGAAAATATCAGCCCAAACTACAGGTGATATTGTCTGGGCAAAAATAGAAAGTATGGAAGAATTTGAAATAGATGATTATGTCTACGATTTCTCCGTGCCAAATTATGAGAACTTTATAGGGGGAAGTTACAGTATTTTTGCTCATAATACTTATGGACCAAGAATGTTAGAAAATGATGGTCGAGTTGTTAGTAACTTTATCGCACAAGCCTTAAAAGGAATACCATTAACAGTCTATGGCGATGGTTCCCAAACCAGGAGTTTCTGTTATGTTTCAGACTTGGTAGAAGGGTTTATCCGGTTAATGAATCAAGATTTTATCGGACCAGTTAATATAGGGAACCCTGGAGAGTATACAATACTAGAATTAGCTCAGAAAATTCAAGAAATGGTTAACCCAGATGCAGAGATAACATATAAACCTCTGCCACAAGACGACCCGAAACAGCGACAACCAGATATTACTCGTGCGAAAAAATATTTGGGTTGGGAGCCTACTGTTCCTCTCGAAGAAGGGTTAAAATTGACTATAGAAGATTTTCGGGAGCGGCTCAAAAATGAACCGCCAAAAAGCTAAAAGGGGTCATTTCAGTTAGCCTCCTCCGGAGGAACTACGTTAACAGTTAGCCTCCTGCGGAATGCTGCGCAAACAGAGGTGCTGCCTCTTCCAGAGGAGCTGCGCTAACGCTGACGTTAACAGTTATCAGTACCTCCGACTCAAGTCGGAGGCTTGAAATACTGAATTGAATATTTTTTTATCCCCTTCAAAGGACCTCATTTTTTGGTAAATACAGAAAGCGAAAAATTGTCTAAAGTTCCTCAAACTTACTTATAACTAGAGCTATTAAACTAAAATGGGTAAGTTTGTTCAGTTGTCTTTATTTGAGTCGCTATCAGCTACAATTAATGTATGAAGCTAGTTGAACGTCATGTCATCACGAAAAACCATCCTTTTTGGTCTGAAATTGACCACAAGGCTTTTTTGTCTAAAAATCTGTTTAATTTAGCTAACTATTATTATCGTCAATATTTCTTTACTAATAAAAAGAAATTAAATTTTACTGAACTGTATCACCAGGTATCTAAAAGTTCTGATTATCAAGCTTTACCTACCAAGGTAAGTAAGCAAATTATTAGCAGATTAGATCGATGTTGGACTGGTTATTTTTCTGCTTTAAAAGAATGGAAAAAACAGCCTAGTAAATTTTTAGGAAAACCGAAAATTCCTAAATATAAACATAAGAAAAAAGGCCGAAACATTCTGCCATATCCAGATGAATCAATTTACAAAAAAGCCTTAAAAAAAGGAATTTGTCATCTGTCGATGAGTGAAATAAAAATTCCCACTTCACAGACAAAAATAATTGAGGCCAGAATCGTCCCCAAAAGTAGCTGTTACATAATAGAAATAGTCTATGAAAAATCGGAGGAAACCACAAAAAATCAACAAGTAGCAGGAGTAGATGTAGGCGTAAATAATTTAATGGCTGTAACGACAAATCAAACAGGAACTGCACCTCTTTTGATTAAAGGCAAACCATTAAAAGCGATTAATACATTTTATAATAAACAGCGCTCTTGTTTACAATCTCAATTAAAAACCAACCACAATCAAAGTAATTCTCGTAGATTAAAAAAATTAACTCACAAACGAAATTGTCGAGTAGAAAATTATCTCCATACAGCCAGTAAAAGAGTAATAGATTGGTGCATTAAGCATGAAATAGGAATCTTAATTATCGGGCATAACCAGACCTGGAAACAAGAAATAAAATCAGGAAAAAAGAACAATCAACAATTTGTGAACATCCCTCATTGTAGGTTGATAGAGATGTTAACATATAAAGCCCAACTAAGAGGAATAAAAGTAATAATTACAGAAGAATCTTATACATCTCAATCAAGCTGTTTAGATAGGGATAATTTACCAAAATATGGAGAGAAAAAACCAGAATTTAGTGGAAAAAGAGTAACAAGAGGGTTATATAAAACCAGGGGAAATAAATTATTAAATGCCGATGTAAATGGGTCATTGAATATTATTAAAAAAGTAATTCCTGATGTCTTTGACCAAGGAATAAAGGGTTTGCCGTTTAACCCTGTAGTGGTCGATCCACTTGCGTTTAACTAAGCTTTCAGATTGTTGAGTAAATTTGAGTAAGTTTAGTTGAGCGGTTTGGTTTCCTACAAATAATAATTGGCTATTTTTGTATTCTCCGACTAACCACAAAATTGCTAATCTGTCAATTAGCCAAAAAATCAGGAGAGAAAAATTAGTCATTCATCCCAGAAAAATTTAGAGTATTTGCCTCTGAAAATAACGAAATAATAGGTATTTGCACCTTCAAAATTACTTTAAGCAATAACTCTCGTTTCGATTATTGTAGAGTATATACCATCATACAATCAAGAGGAAGGGCTAAAAATATTGAAATCTCGTTAACCACTTCAGACAAATTTTCTGCTTTTTTGTCATCAAACCCTGACAAACTTAAAAATTTTTAAACTAAAAGACTAAAACTTAAACAATAACTTATTTGTATGAGGC
>NZ_LGSU01001294.1 GCF_002260545.1 Hydrocoleum sp. CS-953
ATTAATAATAGTGGCGATCGCTTCTCTTGTACCTTTTTTTACTCCTAGATTAACTAATATCCATTCACTCATCCACTTTTTTATTGTGCGGGAGAGGAATATTACTATAATGATTGATAAAATTATTTCAGTAATATTTTTGATGGAGAATGATTGGTTGCCTAATTGAAATATCTCTGTTTGAAAGATTTGAACTAAGAAATTAAATATATTTGCTATTTCTATAAATATCCAATTCATCATGTTTGACCTAATCCTTTTCTAGGTAAGATAGAATAGCCTTTGCTGTTGATAGGTTTGTTGCTCAAGGTACTTGACAAACGTCACATAACATTAAAAATGCTTCTATATTCAGTTGTTTTTTCACTGCTAATATGGGTATTCTTAAATAGATAACTACTGATACATTTCCTGACATAATCAGGGAACCAACTGCTGTTTCTGTTCCAATCAACCTTTGATAATCTAGATATTTTCCAATGTTGATGTCGCTCTTAATTTCTGTAGATAAAATCTGGGCTAATTTCGGGGTAGTTGCTATTGGATGATTTTGCCAAAAAGCTTGATGTTTTACAATAAAATCTATGACTGGATAGTATTCATTTTGATTAGCAATTATAACTATATAATTATTTTTATTTTTTGTTTGACTTTCTGGCAATTTTTGCCAAGTTGATTTTGTGAAAACACTAATTAATTTAATGGCAATTTTCGGATGAGTATTCTTAATTTTCTCAATATCATCAAAGCGAATTACAGCTACTTCTCCATGACTAACAGCTACCACATTAGCACTTCTTGGTTGTGACTGAATTAATGCTATTTCTCCTAATAATTCTCCCCTACTTCGAGTTACTAATATTTCTGAATCTTCGACAATATTAATTTCCCCTTGGAGAATAATTCCTAGATAAGTTCCTATTTCTCCTTTTTTCATTAGCACTTGTCCTACTAAGAATTGGTGGCAAGATATATAGTTACTTACTGCTTGAATTTCCTCTGTGTAAAATTCACGAAAGACTTCTAGTTTTAGTAAAGTATTTACTACCTCATTCATCATCCCTATCCTTTTTTATTCCACATATTTGTATCATATCTGGTTTAATACTGTCAGAATGAAAGGGGTTGAGTCTTTTAATTTTTCGGATCCATTTTATGATTTTGGTTCTTGATAGAAGTAGTAAACATAAGTCATTTCTCTAGTAGCAGTCATTTCTGTATTGGCATCACTATGAATTGTGTAGNAGGGTTTGCTGAAAAAGTCTTTTTTAAGGAGTAGGGGAGCGGGGGAGTAGGGGAGTAATTTTTGGGCTACTATCTTGCCCAAAATGCTAACTTTTTGAGTACAAATAGCTGAAAACTAGGTACTTTTTCCATATCTAAAAAGACTAAACCTCAAAAGACTAATACCTTTATTTGTAAATACTTTGAGATTTAATCAGCAAGCCCTACCTATTCCCTTGCGGGTAGAAGTATAAATTATCTGAAATATATAAATAATAATTTCTGTTTTAATAGAAGATGAGCAAATTATAATCTAGCTAAAAGCTGAAGGTTATTTCACAACATTCCGAAGGAAATACTTAGGTTCTATTCCTAATTAAGATGTGCTGAAAAAAGTAGAGTGTGGGGAGTGTGGGGATACAGAGAAAGTAGAAAGAATAATTTTCCCTTGATTTTTCTGTACTTTTCTGCCTTTTATCCTAACTTTTTGAGGGAAATTATCTGGAAACAATATTAAAGATAAATAAATAGTCTACTTTGGGCTAATTATGAAACTATTTTTATAACTATCAAATTTTTGTATAATCTCAATAAATACNATACTTTATTTACGATTTTAGAGATATAGGCAATTTTAGACTGAAAATAGTTAACTAATTTATACTATTATTGCTCAGAGAAGATGAAAAAATGACTCAAATCACTGTAAGCATTTAGCTATTAGCGGTCAGGTAGCCTCCTGGGTCGTAACTGCCTCTGAAAGAGGCAGATCCTCTGTTAGCCCAGCTCCTCCGCAGGAGGCAAGAGGCGAGCTGACGGCTGAATGTTTACAAATCACTTCTAATAATTTTCAAAATATCGAAATAAGAGTAGGAAAAATTATCACTGTAAAAGAATTTCCTCAAACTATAAAACCAGCTTATAAACTTTGGATAGATTTTGGTAAATTGGGGATCAAAAAATCTAGCGCTGGATTAACAAAACTCTATATTCCCCAAGATTTAGTGGGGAAACTAATTTTAGCAGTTACAAATTTACCTCTACGTCAAGTCGCTAACTTTATGTCCGAAGTTTTGGTTCTAGGAGTAGTGATGGAACATGGAGAAGTTGCCCTAATACAACCAGATCGAGATGTACCAATAGGCTTAAGAATTTTGTAGCCTTTTGATTTTTCTGTCAAATTAAAATTCTTCTACCATCCATTCTGATGCTCTCTCTCCTAAGTCTAAAGGAATACTCACTACTTTACCTAACCTTGGTCGTTCGTTTGTATTCTCAATATAATTCTTGACAGTTTCTCCACCACCAAAACCATTTATATAGGTGGCTATCGCTTCTAAGTGGGCAAAATATTCTGATTCTTTCATGGGAAAGGATGCTTGTTCCAAATACTTCCACATGACCTGCACAAATATTTTGCCTTTTGTCCGTCGTAGTTGAATATCATAAGACTTACCCCACTTTGCCAATAATAATTGGTGTAATTCTTCGCCTGTCATTTCATTTATAAGTTATCAGTTATTAGTTATTAGTTATCAGTTATCAGTTATAGCGTTACGCATTAAGGTATCTGATATTTATAAATCCTGTTTGCGCAGCATTCCGTAGGAAAAGCTTTTGACATTCTACTATTCCCTATTCCTTAGCACTACGCGCTATATCAGTTAGGTTCCTAGGTCAGAACTTTTCTAGGTCATGCTACGCAAAAGTTAAAATTACCTTCTACTGAATTAGGAGGCTTAAAAATCCAAAATTTCCTTTTTTATCCCTTTGAAAAGAGAAGAAAATTATATCATTTTTTTGTCATATCCACACTTAAGATTTCCTATTGAGTTTAGTTTCCATTAGAGTCTTCTTGTGTTATA
The DNA here is from genome assembly GCF_002260545.1 of Hydrocoleum sp. CS-953. Classification (GTDB taxonomy): domain Bacteria; phylum Cyanobacteriota; class Cyanobacteriia; order Cyanobacteriales; family Microcoleaceae; genus Trichodesmium. The sequence goes on from NZ_LGSU01001294.1 coordinate 3,090, forward strand.
ATATAAAAATTTTTGATTTATAATTCAAGCATCTATTGCTACTTGCCTGCAAAATATTTACATTTCTTAATAATAACNGTGTTATAATATAAAAATTTTTGATTTATAATTCAAGCATCTATTGCTACTTGCCTGCAAAATATTTACATTTCTTAATAATAACAGTAGAAGTTAAAACAATGTAATAATAATCAGGAAACGGCCTTAAGGCAGAATTGTTCTATCTAATAGAAGATTGTCAACTTGTCCGTATGGCTTGTTAATCAATCCTGACCTCAACGGTAGTTACAATACCAATATGCTTATGCAGTTCCAAATGCTTATGCTGATGGAATAGAGGAATTAGGAGTAATTCCATTCAGGATAACACCAGGAAAAGTAAGTTAAGTCATAAATATTTGTCTATAAACTTACAAACTCTGCACATAATTCAAAAATAGAAACGTAAATTAACAAAAAACAACCAACGTAATTCATGGCTCAAGCAGAAGGAACACCAGATGTACCCGATATGGGGCGTCGCCAATTTATGAATCTTCTCACCTTTGGGACTGTAACAGGGGTAGCTCTCGGAGCCCTATATCCAGTCGTTAACTACTTTATTCCTCCATCAAGTGGTGGAGCTGGTGGTGGAGTAACAGCAAAAGATGCCCTTGGTAACGATATTATAGTCAGTGAGTTTTTAGCCAGTCATAACCCTGGAGAACGAACTTTAGCCCAAGGATTCAAAGGAGACCCTACTTATGTAGTGATCGAAGGAGACCAAACCTTAGCTGACTATGGGTTAAATGCAGTATGTACTCATCTAGGGTGTGTTGTACCTTGGAACGGTAGTGAGAATAAATTTATTTGTCCTTGTCATGGCTCTCAGTATGACAGCACAGGAAAAGTAGTCAGAGGGCCAGCACCTTTATCTCTAGCATTAGTTCATACCAATGTTAGCGATGATAAACTGGTCTTTACTAAATGGGAAGAAACAGATTTCCGCACTGGGGAAGATCCTTGGTGGTCTTAAGAAATTTTTGACTGATAAATAATCAGTCATTGAAGCAGAAAGCTGCTATCCGTTATACCCCTGATGGTTAATGGTGGTATAACGTAAAATTTGTAAAAGTTTTTGATTTTTGAGAGAAGACATAATAAGTAATGTCAAAAATAAATTTATCAGCCGTATGGGGTAGTTTTGTTAAGCAGATCGCCAAGACAATGTTAGTAGCGATCGCTTCCATATCACTATTTATCACAAGTTCCCCGGCAGCAAATGCCTATCCATTCTGGGCACAAGAAACTGCTCCGGCAACTCCTAGAGAAGCTACAGGCAAACTTGCTTGTGCTAACTGTCACATTGGTGCTAAACCTACCGAAGTAGAAGTACCTCAGTCTGTACTACCAGATACAGTATTTAAAGCTGTTGTTAATATCCCTTATGATACTGACGTTCAACAAGTTTTAGGTGACGGTAGTAAAGGTGGCTTGAATGTAGGTGCTGTACTAATGTTGCCTGAAGGCTTCAAAATTGCACCTGAAGACAGAATACCTGAAGAGTGGGAAGAAGAAGTTTCTGGTCTGTATTTCCAACCCTATGCCGAAGACCAAGAAAACGTTATTTTAGTTGGGCCAATACCAGGGGAAGAATATCAAGAGATTGTTTTCCCAGTCTTATCTCCTGATCCGGCCACTGATTCATCTATCCACTTTGGTAAATATGCTGTTCATGTAGGTGGAAACAGAGGTCGAGGTCAAGTTTATCCTGCTGGTAATAAGAGCAATAATACTATTTATAATGCGGCTGCCAGTGGTAAGATTACTGATATTACTTTTGAAGAATATGTAGGTAATCAAATTACCATCGAAACTGCTAATGGTGAGACTGTTGTAGATACAGTGCCTCCTGGTCCTGAACTTTTGGTTGGTTTAGGAGATACTGTTGAAGCAGGTCAAGTTATTACTAATGACCCCAATGTTGGTGGTTTTGGTCAAGCAGATGCTGAAATTGTACTGCAAGATGCAAATCGAGTTAAGTGGTTGATGGCATTCTTTGCCTTGGTTATGTTAGCTCAAATTATGTTGGTTTTGAAGAAGAAACAAGTGGAGAAAGTTCAAGCTGCCGAAATGAATTTCTAGGTGGTCTGAGTTTTGTCTTGAAAAATTGACTCATAGGGAGCAAAGTATTGGGAGTGGAGGTGAAGTTCATTTCTGAAGCTTTGCTCCTTTTGATATTTATAAAAGTCATTAGACATCTCCATAAAAAGGTAGCAGGGAGTAGGGAGTAGGGGGAAATAATTAATGATTTATGTGCGATAATTTATTTGATTTTTTATGATTGGATATGTCTATTTGGTATCTTTGCCCAGGATTAAATTTTTGAGTTACGAGTTTGAACTGGAATAAAGGCAATACAGCAAAAAGATTGAAAGATGCTCCCTTACCGACAAATAAAGGTATAAAGCCTTCTATTTCAAAAGAAAAAGCGGTCGTTTTGCTGCGCGACATGAAAAACGCGGGTTGTGCGGAACGCTAAACGCCATATCCAATCTCCCATTGAGAAAAGTGCTGATATTTCCTTATATTGAATTCCGTTACGGTGAGGTAATTATCCATTATCCATTATCCATTATTAATTAATGAATCCCCTGCTTTTAAGATTAGGATCAGATTTTTTCCATCATTAAATCTTTCCATCTATCTCTCGTCATTGGAAAATCACCAACATTTTCATTTTATGAAGCTTCAGAAAAAAAATCGCGGGTAAAGGGATTTTCAGTTGCATCCTTACAAAAATTGTGATGGAATAAAAAAATATATGTGTTTCCTCGTCTATGCGCATGACTTATTGTTCAACTAAATTCCCCTTGCTTAAGAGACAATCAAATATTTAGAAATTTTTCCTCATCAAATCTTTCCACCCCTCGCTCGCTCCTTAGTGAAAAATAATAAACACCTTCATTTTCTAAAGCTTCAGAAAAAAATCGCAGGTAAAGGGATTTTCAATTGCATCCTTACAAAAATTGTGATAGCATAAAAGTTAGTTGGGGTTACTTGTCTATGTAAATGATTTTTTATTCAACAAAAAAATAAAATAGTCTATCATAAATTCCAAATACTGTATAGGAAAGAAACCCAACAAATTAGGTTCATAAATCAAAATTAACTTTGTCATACAAGTCAGCTAAACTAATCTCAAAACCAATAAATTTTAGAGATAATTTACTATCTTCTCCTCGATGTTCAGANAAATTCCAAATACTGTATAGGAAAGAAACCCAACAAATTAGGTTCATAAATCAAAATTAACTTTGTCATACAAGTCAGCTAAACTAATCTCAAAACCAATAAATTTTAGAGATAATTTACTATCTTCTCCTCGATGTTCAGATAATAACCATTGCTTAGATTCTGTTTGAGTAAATTGTTCAACCTGCATTGTATATTGGTCGATTAAAATATATTCTTTAAAAGTGGGAATTGTACGATAGGCAGCAAATTTTTTACCTCTATCAAAACCCTCAGTTGATGTTGATAAAACTTCCGCAATAATTACAGGATTAGTTAGAGTATCTCGCCTTCCTTCCTGAAATTGTAATTCGCCTTCAATTATCATTACATCAGGATAAGTATAGATTTTTTCTGTAGGAATCCAAAGTCGTTGATCTGTGATAAAAACATCATAAGGTTGATGTTTTAATGCCAAGTTTAACGCTGCATATAAATTCCCTGCTATTTTGTTATGATTAGGAGTAGCACCTGTCATAGAAATAATTTCACCATTAATATATTCATGTTTTTCTTCTGAGTCAATCTCTAAAGAAAGGTATTCTTCTGGAGAATAGGATTTTTCAGTTTTAATTTCTGCAACCATTAGATATTATGCCATTATATTTTTTGGATTTATTTTAGCACAAATATTCTTATATTCTAACCCTGCTAATAAATATACAATTAATTTTGTGTCAAGGTTGAATATAGTTATAAATTTTCATTTATCCGTAAACAAATTGATGAAATTTGTAGAAATAAATGTCAGTTTATAATAATGAAAATTAGGGTTTAATAGGAGAATGGCAAACATGACTTATCAAAAACCTCCAGGCAGTTTAGTTATTCTGAAAAAAACGTCTAGAAACTTAATTATTAAGATTCCATCTTTAGATTCTTCAAAATCAGGGCAAATTTTCTTGTGTTTTATGGNTCCGAAAAGGGTTTAATAGGAGAATGGCAAACATGACTTATCAAAAACCTCCAGGCAGTTTAGTTATTCTGAAAAAAACGTCTAGAAACTTAATTATTAAGATTCCATCTTTAGATTCTTCAAAATCAGGGCAAATTTTCTTGTGTTTTATGGCTGTTCTAGTTTGTCTGATTAAGTTATTTATTTTAAGAGTATTCAGTAGGGATAGAATTGAGTCGCTGGGGACTTTATTAGGTTTATTTATAGGGAATTTAGTTTACTTACCTTTCTGAAAATTTGCCTTTAGACATTATATTGAAATCTCTCAAAATGAGTTTTTTATAAACTGGAATATTTGTTTCTTTAGTCGTACAATTAAAGCTAAAACAAAAGATATAGCAATCATATTTCAGTTGTAAGATTTTAGTGGCATTTAGGAGTCAGGAGTCGTAGGGACGTTGCATGCAACGTCCGTACAGGAGTCAGAATTTTTAAGCTTTTCACCTCAAACTAACTATGATAAAAATTCTCACATCTCATTCCTGATTGCTATATAAAGAAAGTTTATTTGGAAAAAGATTTACTTATTAGTAACCTAGATAGTAAAAAAACAACACATATAACATTTGATTTATTCAAAGCTAGAAGGAAATATCAATTTGGCTATATCCTGACTCAAAAAGAACAAATATGGTTATTTGCTGAAATTAGAGATTTTCTAGAACTAGAAGAATTAAGATTTCAGGAAAGGCTCAAAAAACCAGAAGGAAAATTATTGGATAATCAAAATTTAATAGAGTAATTTCAGTTAGCCTCCTATCGGAGGAACTTCGTTAACAGTTAGCCTCCTGCGGAGGAACTTCGTTAACAGTTATCAGTCCATACAGTTCAGTTAATAATTTTTTTTGGCATTTCTGTAATCTGAAAAGCTCATCTAGTAGTTCCATATCATAGGAGTTTTGGTATTATCTGAACCGTATTGAGTCATCAGTACCTTCGACTAAAGCCAGAGGCTTAAAATACTGAGTTGAATATTTCTCTTGGTCGATTGGATATGGCGTTTCGGCTCTTAGCCGAAAACGACCGCTTTTTCATCCCCTTAAAAACGGAGGATTTGGATATTCTGGTTTTGGTAAAAAACAGCAAATATTTTTCTATAGGATAGGGAATATGAATCTACACCAAGCTAATGATATTATTGCTCAACGATATAGAATTGTTACTTCTTTGGGAAAAGGTGGAATGGGAATTACTTATGAAGCTGAAGACCTGAAAAATTATCAGCGAGTAGCACTTAAAGTTGTTTCTTTACAAGAAGCAAAAGACTGGAAAATATTAGAACTTTTTGAGAGGGAAGCTAGAGTTATTGCCAATTTGAATCATCCTCAAATTCCCAAATATTTGAATTATTTTTATATTGATACAAAGCCAGATAGACGATTTTATTTAATTCGTGAATTAGTTTCGGGAAATTCCTTAGCAACTTGGGTAGAAAAAGGTTGGCATCCAACAGAAGTACAAATTAAACAAGTGGCAATTCAAGTCTTAGAAATTTTGAGTTATTTACATCAACTAAATCCACCAATAATTCACCGAGATATTAAACCGGAAAATATTATTTTACAACCTGATGGTCGAATATTTTTAGTAGATTTTGGTGCAGTTCAAGATATTTACCGAAATACAATGTCTTTGAGTGGAACCTTTGTCGGAACTATTGGATATATGCCACCCGAACAGATACAAGGAAGAGCTTATTGTGCATCAGATTTATATAGTTTAGGTGGAACTTTATTATATTTATTAACCCATCATTCCCCAGATAAATTGCCTCAAAAAAGAATGAAAATAAACTTTCGTTCTTGTGTGGAAATTTCACCTAAATTTGCAGATTGGTTAGAAGTAATATTAGAGCCGATGTGGGAAGATAGATTTAAGTCAGCAAAAGAAGCTTTGAATGTACTTTGTAGTAAGTCAGAAATTGTTTATAATGATTATTCTTTAGTGGAGTCTACTCATCAAAAACCTGAAGGCAGTGAAGTAACTCTGAAAAAAACATCTAGAAGCTTAATTATTAATATTCCGTCAGGTAGTTCTACTCTTATCAAATTTCATGTAGCAATATTCTTTTTTCTTTTCGGAGTAGCTATGTTTATTATAT